>DASRUW010000464.1:0-2630 GCA_035655255.1 Telluria sp.
CCAATTTTCCAGCCACGATGAACGATTCTTCGGCCGACCTGAACCGCCTCGCCCTCAATCTCGTCAATTGCGGGGTGATCGTGCTCGACGCCGGACAGCGCGTCGCGGTGTGGAACAAGTGGCTGGTGCCGCGCTCAGGCCAGTCCGCCGCGCGCGTGTGCGGGCGCGACCTGTGCGAGGTCTTTCCCGAGCTGCGCGGAGGGCGAATCGAAGCGGCCGTGCTGGCGGCGCTGACCGACAACGTCGCCACCAACATCCCCTCCTCCCAATGCCAGTCGCCCTTTCCATTGCGCGCGGCGGGGAGCTTCGATGGCGAGCGGATCGAGCAGGCCGTCTCCGTGACGCCCTTCAGCGAAGGCAAGGAGCGCTACTGCCTGATCGAGATCCGCGACGTCAGCGGGCTGGTGGTGCGCGAGCGCCAGCTGATCGACCATGCGGAATCGCTCAAAGCGCGCTCCTACGTCGACGCGCTGACCGGCATCGCCAACCGCCGCTACTTCGACGTGGCCTTGAACCGCGAGCTGAAACGCGCGCAGCGCCACGGCGCGCCCTTGGCGCTGCTCCTGATGGACATCGATTCGTTCAAGGCCTACAACGATCACTTTGGCCATCCGCAGGGGGACGTGTGCCTGTCCACCGTCGCCAAAGCCTTCGCGGCGATGCTGAAGCGGCCCGCAGACGTGGCGGCGCGCTATGGCGGCGAGGAGTTCGTGGCTGTGCTGCCCGATACAAACGCGGAGCAGGCGCGCGGGCTGGCCGAGGAAATCCGCAGCCACGTGGCAGCGCTGGCCCTGCCGCATGCGCCGGGCGCGGTGCGGCCGCACGTCACGCTCAGCATCGGGATCGCGAGCTTTCATCCGGAGCGGCTGTTCGAGGCGGGCGCGCTGGTGTCGGCGGCGGACCAGGCGCTGTATCACGCCAAACGTACCGGGCGGGATCGCGTGGTGGTCCATGAAGGCGTCATTCCCGCGCAGGCGGGAATCGATGGTCGTTGATGCGCCATCGGCTCGCAACGTACCATCGATCCTCGCCTCCGCGGGGAAGACAGGCTTGTGGCCCACCTTGCGATCCTCCCGCGCAAGCGGGGATGACAAGCTCTTAGTGCAGCTGGCGGTAGATTTCTTCGGCCAGGGAGGTTGAAATACCTTCGACCTGCATCAGGTCCTCCACGCTGGCGTTCATCACGCCGCGCAAGCCGCCGAAGCGTGCCAGCAGTTTCTGGCGGCGCTTGGCACCGATGCCTTCGATCTCCTCGAGTCGCGAGGCCTGCCGCGCCTTGGCGCGCTTGGCGCGCATGCCGGTAATGGCGAAGCGGTGCGCCTCGTCGCGAATCATCGCCACCAGCATCAGCGCCGCCGATTCCTTGCCCAGTTCCAGCGGCGCGCGTCCGTCGGCGAAGATCAGTGTCTCCAGTCCAACCCGGCGCCCTTCCCCCTTCGCCACGCCGACGATGTGGCCGATGTCGAGCCCCAGCTCCGAGAAGACCTGGCGCGCCATTTCCACCTGCCCCTTGCCGCCGTCGACCAGCACGATGTCGGGCATGACGCCCTCGCCTTCCGCCACCTTCTCGTAGCGGCGCGTGAGCACCTGGCGCATGGCGGCATAGTCGTCGCCCGGCGTGATGTCCTTGATGTTGAAGCGGCGGTATTCGCCGTTCTGCATCTGGTGGTGATGGAACACCACGCACGAGGCCTGGGTCGCCTCGCCCTGCGTGTGGCTGATGTCGAAACATTCGACGCGCAAAGCGTCGATATCCTCCACCTCCAGCGCCAGCGTGTCGACCAGCGCGCGCGTGCGCGCCTGCTGCGAGCCCTGTTCCGACAGCAGCCGCGCCAGCGCGATTTCGGCGCCCTTTTGCGCCAGTTCCAGCCACTGGCGGCGCTGCCCCTGCGGCTGGAATACCAGATTGATGCGGTGCCCGCACTGTTCGGTGAGCGCCATCATCAGGGCCGGCTGGTCGAATTCCACGTTCAGGATCAGGCAGTTGGGGATGAAACTCTCGCTGTAGTGCTGGGCGATGAAGGCGGCCAGCACCTCCTCCTCGATCGACGCTTCGGCCACGGCCTCCGCGACCTGGGTCGGGAAGTAGGCGCGGTCGCCGAGGTGGCGGCCGCCGCGCACCATGGCCAGGTTGACGCAGGCGCGCCCGCCTTGCACCACCACGGCGATGATGTCCACGTCGGCGTCGCCCGTGGTCTCCATCGCCTGCTGGTGCAGCACCTTGGACAGCGACTAGATATGGTTGCGCACCTTGGCGGCCTGCTCGAATTGCAGTTCGGCGGCGAAGGCGTGCATCTTCTGCTCCAGGTCCTCCAGCACCTCGCTCTGGCGCCCGCGCAGGAACTTGGCGGCGTTGTTCACGTCCACGCCGTACTGCTCGGCGCTGATGGCGCCCACGCAGGGCGCGCTGCAGCGGCCGATCTGGTGCAGCAGGCAGGGGCGCGTGCGGTTGGCATACACGCTGTCCTCGCAGGTTCGGATCAGGAACACCTTCTGCAGGATCTGCATCGATTCCTTGACGGCCCAGGAACTGGGGAACGGCCCGAAATACTGATTCTTCTTGTCCACCGCGCCCCGGTAGTAGACCATGCGCGGCGCGTCGCCGGCCGTGATCTTCAGGTAGGGATAGG
>DASRUW010000465.1:0-3858 GCA_035655255.1 Telluria sp.
CGCGGGCGCGGGCAAGATTGCGGGCCATCGCATCGGGATGAATGGTGGCGGTGAGCGGCCTGGGCATGACGTTGACGATGATAAACAAAGCCTTATTTTACCGGACGCAAAGACTCGGCGCCCTCGGTTTCGCAGGCCGCGCTTTTCTTTGGGTTCAGCGTCGTTCATGGTATAAAGCAACCCACACAAGTTTTTACCCAACCCGAATGAAACGTGGTTTCTATACCATCATGGCGGCGCAGTTCTTTTCGTCGCTGGCAGACAATGCATTCCTGCTGGTGGCGATCGCTCTGCTTACTGCCATGAAGGCGCCCGCGTTTCTCACGCCGCTGCTCAAACTCTCCTTCGTCCTGTTCTATATCCTGCTGGCCGCCTTCGTGGGCGCGTTCGCGGACGCGCTGCCCAAAGGACGCGTGATGTTCATCGCGAACCTGGTCAAGGTGGTGGGCTGCCTGATGATCTTCGCGAACGTGCATCCGGTCGCGGCTTGCGCTGTCATCGGCTTCGGTGCGGCGATCTACTCGCCGGCGAAGTACGGCATCCTGACCGAGCTGCTGCCGGCCGAACAGCTGGTCCCCGCCAACGGCTGGATCGAAGGCCTGACGGTGATCTCGATCATCCTCGGCACGGTGATGGGCGGCGCGCTGGTCAGCCCCGCCATTGCGCAGACCTTGCTCAGCATCGACCTGCCGCTGATCGACACGCCCGTCGACACGCCGCCGGAGGCGGCGCTGTGCGTGGTGGTCGGCATCTATGCCATCGCCGCGATCTTCAACCTCTACATTCCCGACACCGGCGCGCGCTACGAGCACCAGGAGCGCAACCCGATCGTGCTGATCGCGGACTTCGCGAACTGCTGCAGCACGCTGTGGCGCGACCGCCTGGGACAGATATCGCTGGCCGTCACCACCCTGTTCTGGGGCGCCGGCGCGACCTTGCAGTTCGTCGTGATCGAATGGGCCACCAAGTCGCTGCATCTGCCCTTCGACCGGGCCACGCGCCTGGTGGGCGTGGTGGCCATCGGCATGGCGATCGGCGCCGCGGCCGCGGCGCGCCTGATTCCGCTGAAACGCTCGCTGTCCGTCATCCCGCTCGGGATGGTGATGGGCGCGCTGGTGGTGGGCATGACGCTGGTTCACTTCCCGCTGATCGCCTACCCGATGCTGATCGCCATCGGCGCCATCGGCGGCTTCTTCGTCGTGCCGATGAACGCCCTGCTCCAGCACCGCGGGCACGTGCTCATGAGCGCGGGCCACTCCATCGCGGTCCAGAACTTCAACGAGAACCTGGCGATCCTGACCATGCTCGCCGTGTACGCGGCCATGATCACGCTGAACCTGCACCTGAACGTCATCATCGTCGTGTTCGGGGCCTTCATCTCCGGCACGATGTACTTCATCAAGCGCCGCCACGAAGCGAACCAGCGCGACCACGATTCCCTCGCCCTGATCGGCGAGGAAAAGCACTAGGCCACGCGCCGCTGCGCCGCGCGGGCGCGCCAGTCCAGCGGCACGACGAAGGCGCGTTCGATCTCCCGCCAGGCGCCGTCCGCCTGGCGCACCGAAGCGAGCAGCATGGGGCGCGCGCCCGGGATGTCGAAGTGCGTGGCCGTCAGCGCCTGTAGCGCGGCGCGGTCCAGCACGCGCTGCGCGTCCGCCCCCTGCCATGGGGCCAGCCATTCCAGGCGCGGCAGATGGACGAAACCGTCGCCCTCCAGCCGATCCAGCTCGTCGGCCGCGCACCATATGCCGCGGCAATGGTCTGGCGCCAGCCCTTCCAGTCCGCTCACCGTGCCGCGCGGGTAGAACAGCCAGCCCTTGACCAGCGCCTGGGCGCGCGACACCGGCCGTGGCAGCACGGCCTGCGCGGCGGGATGACGCGCGAGTTCGAGCTGCTTGCTGGTGATCTTGCGCATCTTCTGGCCGAGGGTATCGGCCAGGTTCGGGCCGACCAGCGCATCGAGCATGTGCGGGGCCACGCCTTCCAGGAGGTAGTACTTGCTGGCGAATTCGATGTGCACCGCGCCGCCGGCGCCGTCGTCGAGCAGATAGTCGAACTCGCCGACCGTGCCATTGTTCGCGGCGCGGACCTGCAGGCCGTGCGCGAGCAGCTGGCCGCGGTGGGCGAAGTAAAAGGCCAGCAGCTTTTCCGCGTACAGGCCGAGCCTGGTGTAGGTCTTCCCGCCCAGCGCCTCCAGCACGGGGCCCGGATCGGCGTCCAGCGCGTGCAGCCAGGCTTCGGTGGCGGCATCCGGCTGGCCGAGCGTCGCGATGCGGCCGCGCCAATACGGATGGTCAGGGTCGAGCAGGTCGGGCGAATCGAGCAGCCAGGCGAGCGCCCGCACGTGCGGCTGCGTCAAGCCATGCCAGCGGCGGTGGAAGGCGGACTGGCAGCCGGCGGCGCCCATCGGCGCCTCAGGACTGGCCGCCTTCGGCCGTGCGCGCCAGGCACAGGTCGGCCCAGGCGAGGGCCTTGTCCTGCCCGCGCCGCAGCAGCTCGCCGGGATGCAGGGTCGGCACCAGCGGCAGCTGCCGCCCACCGGCTTCCAGCGTGTGCACGGTGCCGCGCAGCGCGGACAAGGGTTCCGGCAGCGCGCGGCCCAGCAAGCCGTTCGCGGCGATCTGGCCAAGGGTGAGCACGACGCCGGCGCCGGTCAACGCCAGTTCGCGTTCCAGGAACGGACGGCAAGCCGCGGCTTCACCGGCGGTGGGGGCGCGGTCGCCGCCATTCGATGCCGTGGGCCTGCACTTGATCAGGTTCGACACGTAAGCTTCTTCGGCGCGCGCCACGCCGGCCGCGTGCAGCATGTTGGTGAGCAGGCGGCCCGGGTCGCCCGCCAGCGGCGTGCGGTCCTTCTCATCGGCCGCGCTGACCGCGCCCGCGGCCACGAACCAGCGCACGCCCTGCTGCGGGCCACTGCCGGGCAAGGGCTTGGCGCCGGAGCGGCACGCCGTGCAGCGGGTGCAGGCAGCGATGGCGGTGCGCAGTTCCGCCCAGTTCATCTCCGCGATGTCCTTGGCGACGGCAGGCGCGTGCGATTCACCGTCATCCCAGGCCGTATCGGCGCCGGCCGCCGGCGGCGCGGAGGGGACACGGGCCTGCGGCGCGGCCGGCGCCGGTTCGCCTGGCTGGGCTTGCGGCGCCTGCGTGGAGGCGGCCGGCGCGCCACCGGGACGCGCTGGGGCGGCCGCGCTTGCGGGGTGCGATTCCGCGGCCGGAGCCGCCGCCCCGTCCTGCGGCGCGGCGTCGCGCAGCAGCCAGAGCGGCCCGATGCCCATCTCGGCCAGGAAGGCCGCGCTGCGCCGGCCGGTCATAATTTGTACCTCATGACGACCGCATCCTCGCGCCCGCCGTTGGCCGGGTAGTAATTGCGGCGGCGGCCGATGGTCGCATAACCGTACCGTTCGTAGATCCTGAGCGCGCGCTCGTTGGACGGACGCACTTCCAGCAGCACCGATTCCATGCCGTGGCCGCGCGCGCAGGCGGCGATCTTGTCCAGCAAGTGGCGGCCGATGCCCTGCCCCTGCCACGGCGCTGCCACGGCGACGTTCAGGAGGTGGGCCTCGTCCACCGCGCACATGATCAGGAAGTAGCCGACCAGCGTGCCCTCGGTGTCGCGCAGCAGCCAGGCGTCATAGCCGGAGGCCAGCGAGTCGCTGAAATTGGCGCGGCTCCAGGGATAGGGATAGACCGATTCCTCCAGCGCCAGCACCTCGTCCACGTCGGAGGCGCGCATCGGCCGGAACGTCAGCGCGGACAACGCCTGCGCCACCGTCATGCGACTTCCTTCGCGGCGTTCATGGCCTGGCGTTCGGCGGCCGTGTAGGCCACCTTGTTGCGCAGGTAGAGCGGCTGCGC
>DASRUW010000466.1:0-16692 GCA_035655255.1 Telluria sp.
GGCCGTGCGTGCCGCTCTGCTGCATGCCCGGTTCGCTTGCCTGTTCCGATTCGCCGCGGCGCGGCTGGGCCGGTTCCTTCGTCTTCCTGACCATGGCGTCCTCCTTTGTCGGTTGGGAGGACATGATGGCACTGGCGCGCGAAACGGCGCGCTCACTTCGGCGTGCCGAATACTTGGGTCCAATAGATGACGGCGTGCTTGCGTTGCAGGTCCAGCGCGTAGGCCGCGCCCATCTCGGAAAAGGCCGGGTTCATGATGTTGGCGCAATGGCCCGGGCTTGCCATCCAGCCTGCCACCGCCTCCTCGGGCGATTCCTGGCCCGACGCGATGTTCTCGCCGACGCGCCGCCAGTGGTATCCCGCTTCCTCCGTCCGCTGCGCCGCCATGCTGCCGTTCCGTTCGCGGTGGCTGAACTGGCGGTTCGCCGACATGTACTGGCTGTGCGCCAGCGCCGCGCGGCCGAGCGCCGCGTTCCATGCCAGCGGCGGGGCCGGATCGTAGGAGACGTCGCCGCAGGTCTGGCGCTGGCCGCGCGCCGCGTTTACCGCGGCCAGGATGCTCTTGCCGACTTCCTCCCAGTCCGGGCGCAGCTGGCGGAAGGTGTTTTGCGGCGATGGCCGGGCCAGCACGATCTGCCATGCGCTGCCGGTTTGGCGCACGCCGATCGCCGCGAAGCCCGGATCGAGCAGGGTGCCGCACCTGGACGTGCGCAGCGCGGCGAAGGTATCGGCCGCGTTCTGCGGGCCGTTCACGTCGATGACATCCGCGCGCTCGACCGGATAGCCGGCGTCTTCCAGTGCCTGGTCGAGGAAGCGTCCGAAGCCCAGCTGCACCTGCGCCAGCGCGTCCTGCGGCGCAAGCGGCGGCAGGGGCGCAGGCATACGGCCAGCGCAGCGTTCCGGCGCGGCGCGCAAGGCGTTGATCATCTGGACCAGGCGCGCCGGTTCATCCGCCTGGGCGCGGGCCTGGTTCGCGACGAGGATGAGGATGGGGAGAAATCGACGCATAAGCCATTGTAAACAGAGCGGATTCGAAAAAATATGTCACGTCGTGATATGATTTCACTTGTGTCAACCAAAGCCCGCCATTCAGACCTGCACAAGTCCGACTTCGAACAGCTGTCGGAATTCCGCTATCAGATCCGGCGCTTCGAGCGCTTTTCCGAGAAAGCGGCGCAGGAGCACGGGATCACGCCCTTGCAGTATCTGCTGCTATTGCACATCAAGGGCTACCCCGAGCGGCCCTGGGCCACGATCGGCGAACTGGCCGAGCGGCTGCAGGCGCAGCACAACGGCGTGGTGGCCCTGGTCACGCGCTGCGAGACGGCCGGGCTGGTTGAGCGCCGCACCAGCCAGGCGGACGGCCGCCGGGTCGAGGTGCACCTGCTGGCGCCCGGCGAAGCGATCCTTCGCCAGTTGGCCGACCTGCATCGGCGCGAATTGAATTCCCTGCGCGGCCGCTTCAGCGTGCCGTTCATCGACGTTTCGGAGTGATCATGCAATCTGCCCACGCACGCCGCGATTTCGCGGCGGACTTCCATCTTGTGCGCATCGTCGCCATCGCTGCCGTCCTCGGCGTACTCAGCACCCTGGCGGGCGCCTTCCTGCTTTACCTAATTCGGGTGTTCACCAACCTGTTCTTCTTCCATGAGTTGAGCGGCGTGGCGCGCTCGCCGGCGCTGAATACGCTCGGATTGTGGGTGATTCCCGTGCCCGTCATCGGCGGTATCATCGTCGGCCTGATGGCGCGTTATGGCTCGGAGAAGATCCGCGGGCACGGCATTCCGGAGGCGATCGAAGCCATCCTGTTCGGCCGCAGCCGCATGTCGGCCAAGGTGGCGCTGCTCAAGCCGCTGTCCTCGGGGATCGTGATCGGCAGCGGCGGCCCATTCGGCGCGGAAGGGCCGATCATCATGACAGGCGGCTCGATCGGCTCCTTGATCGCGCAACTGTTCCACCTGACCAGCGCCGAGCGCAAGACCCTGCTGGTGGCCGGCGCCGTGGCCGGCATGACCGCCATCTTCGGCACGCCGGTGGCGGCCGTGCTGATGGCGGTGGAGCTGCTGCTGTTCGAGCTGCGTCCGCGCAGCCTGCTGCCTGCCGCCATCGCCTGCGCCGTGGCCGGGTTCCTGCGCACCTATCTGTTCGATCCTGGCCCCTTGTTCCCCCTGCAGACGGCCACCGTCGTTCCGGCCGATCTGGCAGGCTGCGTCCTCGCCGGCCTGTGCGCGGGCGCGCTTGCGTGGCTGCTGTCGACGGCCCTGTACAAGGTCGAAGACGGGTTCGCGCGCCTGCCGATCCATTGGATGTGGTGGCCCGCGCTGGGCGGCCTTGTGGTCGGCATTGGCGGCTATCTGGAGCCGCGCGCCCTCGGCGTCGGTTACGACGTGATCGGCGATCTGCTGTATTCGCACTTGACGATCGCCGTCATCGTGGCGCTCCTGTCCTGCAAGGCGATCATGTGGGTGATCGCGCTCGGCTCCGGCACTTCCGGCGGCGTGCTGGCTCCCTTGCTCATGCTGGGCGCGGCGCTGGGCGCTGTGCTCGGACCGTATATGCCGGGCGGCCATGCCGCCATGTGGCCGCTGGTGTTCATGGCCGCCACGCTGGGCGGGATGATGCGCGCCCCGGTGATGGCGGCCGTGTTCGCGCTGGAGCTGACCAATGACATGAACGCGTTGCTGCCCCTGCTCACCTCATGCGCCATCGCCTACGGCTTCACGGTGCTGGTGATGCCGCGTTCGATCCTGACCGAGAAGATTGCCCGCCGCGGCTACCACATCTACCGCGAATACGGCATCGATCCGCTGGAGCGGCAGCATGCGGGCGAGGTCATGACGCGCGAGGTGATGGCCATCGAAGGAAGCCTGTCCGTGCAAGAGGCATTGGCGCGCTTCTTCGGCCCGGACCAGCGCCACCGCGCCTTCCCTGTGGTCGACGATGGCCGTGTGATCGGCATGTTGGATCGATCCTCGTTCGACCGCGGGGAAGGTGCTCTTACTGCCGCCGACCTGGTGCAAGGCATGGCCGTGCCGACCACCACCCCTGACGAAACCTGCCGCTCGCTCGCCGCCCGCATGGCCGCCCTGAAGATCGAACGCATCGCGGTCGTGGCCAGTGCAGAAGACCGCCGCCTGCTCGGCATCGTCTCGCGCAGCGACCTGCTGAAGCCTTCCGCCGCCCTGTTCGACGAAGAGCACCGCCGCGAACAGCTGATCGGCAATGTAATGCAGCAGCTCACGCGCCGCCGCTGACCCCGATCTCGATGACGGTCATCGATGAGTCGATGAGAGTCGATGAGGGTCCGGCGCAACGCCTGAGCCCTCCGTGCCATCCGCTATCATCCCAGTTCTGCAGTTTTTCGAGCACTTCAAATGTTTAATCGAAGTTTCACGAAAGAAGAACTCGCTGCAATCGATTCCGTTGCTGCGCGACTTCAGAAATTTGGGCTAATCTTGATCGGAACGGCTTTTCTCTGACGCGTCGTTTGTTCGAATTTGTAAATTCGATCCGGGTGGATGACGAGTTTTGGGCTTTTTTAATTCTTGATTTGTTCTTTAACGATTTCGACTCAGGTCGGGTCTGGGGCGGTTCTTTTGCCTTCCTTCAGGGACGCATAAATACTAGCTTCATGAAAGAATCCAGTCATTCTGGGCGGCGAAGAACGCCGCCGCGAACAGCTGATCGGCAGCGTGATGCATGATGCGACGATTTGTTCTCTTAAATGCGCCTTGCAGAGAGGCAAAATTCGCTTTTCGAGGGAGCCCAATTACTTTGGGGTGGGAAATGAAAAACCTCTACCGTCAACTTGGCGCTAGTGCGGTCATGGCAATCACCTGCGCTTCAAATATGGTAATGGCGATGGACTTGCCGCGTACAGCATGCAATCGCTTTGAACCGCGTCTATACTCGGATTTCAACTACAATGAAGACGAGGGTGAAGCATCGGGAATAATGATCGAGATTATCCCGTTTACGGGCGGCGAGAAAGTGCTTTGGCGACGGGCCGAGGTTTCGGTCGATGAACCGATGTTGTTGGACTTGGAAGAGAATGGCGGGAAGCTTTTTGTCGAGGTCCCATGGGGTGAGCAAAAGCAGCGGTGGCTACTTATTCCACAGGGTAATCGCATAACTATTGTTGGCCCAAACCAAGCGACGTTTAAGCTTAAGCCTGTTGGTTGCGCAGCTAGAGCAGCCACGCCCAAACGACGAAAATAGAGCGTGAAGATCAGTTTTCGTCCCAGGTCCGGGCAATTGCATCTTTTCGCGAAGTTCCACGGGCTGTGCCGTTACGGATTCGAGGGCGTAGGTCTCGGTGAGAATTGAACTAGCTTAAGGAAAGCTAGTCCGCATTCATGGATAGTCCTGTGGTGGCCGTACTGTCCGTACGGTCCGAAAAACAGGACAACAAATGAACGCAAACGAGAAAATGTTTGGCGCGACGACCATGCCCGCGCAAGAGGTGTCGGTCGACGTGCTGCTGGAGAAATACGCCAAGGGAGATGAACGCAGCGTCGCGGACGTGCGTGCGCGCGTGGCGCGCGCCCTGGCGTCGCTCGAGGCGCCCGAACTGCGCCTCGAAATGGAAGAACGCTTCCTCTGGGCCCAGGAAAACGGCTTCGTGCCGGCGGGCCGCATCAATTCCGCCGTCGGCCTGGGCATGAAGGCCACCCTCATGAACTGCTTCGTCCAGCCGGTCGGCGACTCTGTCACCGGCTACGCGGACGGCCTGCCCGGCATCTACACGGCGGTGGCCGAGGCGGCGGAGACCATGCGCCGCGGCGGGGGCGTCGGCTACGACTTCAGCGCCATCCGCCCGGCCGGCAGCAAGGTCAAGGGCACGCAGTCGCGCGCTTCCGGTCCGGTCTCCTACATGGAGGTGTTCGACGCCTCGTGCAAGACGGTCGAATCGGCCGGCGCCCGCCGCGGCGCGCAAATGGGCGTGCTGCGCATTGACCACCCGGACATCGAGCTGTTCATCGCCGCCAAGGACAAGGGCGCCTTCAGCAACTTCAACCTCTCCATCGGCGTGACCGACGCCTTCATGGAGTCGGTCGTGGCCGACGCGGACTTCGAACTGGTGCACGCGGCCGAACCGGGCGCCGAGCAGATCGAGGCGGGCGCCTGGCAGCGCGCCGACGGCCTGTGGGTCTACCGTGCCGTCGCCGCCCGCACCCTGTGGGACAAGGTCATGCTCTCGACCTACGACCACGCCGAGCCGGGCGTGCTGTTCATCGACCGCATCAACGCCGAGAACAATCTCCACTACGCCGAGGAGCTGCGCGCCACCAATCCCTGCGGCGAACAGCCGCTGCCGGCCTACGGCTGCTGCGACCTCGGCTCGCTCAACCTGACCCGCTTCGTCGAGCATCCCTTTACCCCGCAAGCGAGCTTCGACTACGAGAAGATGCGGGCGGTCGCCGCCACCGGCGTGCGCATGCTGGACCTGGCGCTGGACGCCACCGAATGGCCGCTCCCGCAGCAGGCCGAGGAAGGCCGCAACAAGCGCCGCGTGGGCCTGGGCTTCCTGGGCCTGGGGAGCGCGCTGGTCATGCTCGGCATTCGCTACGATTCGGAGGAGGGCAGGGAGCTGGCGGCCACCATCGCCGAACAGATGCGCGACGCCGCCTACGCCGCCTCCATCGAGCTGGCGCAGGAGAAGGGCGCGTTCCCGCTGTTCGACGCGGAGCAGTACCTGAGCGGCCGGTTCGTCTCGCGCCTGCCGGAGCATCTGCGCGAGGCGATCGCGATTTACGGCATCCGCAATTCGCACCTCCTTTCGGTGGCGCCGACCGGAACCATCACGCTGGCGTTTGCCGACAATGCTTCGAACGGCATCGAACCCGCCTTTTCCTGGGTCTACCAGCGCCGCAAGCGCATGCCGGACGGCTCCACCCGTGCCTACGAGGTGGCAGACCATGCTTGGCGCCTGTATCGCCATCTTGGCCACGACGTCTCGGACGAAAGGAGCCTGCCGGAGCACTTCGTCACTGCACTGGAGATGGCTGCAATCGACCACCTGCGCATGATGGAAGTGGTGCAGCCCTTTATCGACACGGCGATTTCTAAGACCGTCAACGTGCCGGTCGATTACCCGTACGAGGACTTCAAGCACCTCTACACGCAGGCCTGGCGCGCCGGACTGAAAGGCCTGGCGACCTACCGTCCGAACGCGGTGACGGGGAGTGTCCTCAGTGTGACGCCGGAGCCGGTGGCGCAGGTGCTGCAGGACGAAGATCCGCTGCGCAAGCGCTTCGACAGCCGTCCGCTGGGCGAGCTGGAATCGGTCACGTCCAAGATCGAGTACTTCACGCAGGAAGGCAAGCGCGCCGTCTACCTGACGGTGAGCTTCATCCGCGCCGACGGCGTGGTCAACGGCGAACCGGTGGCGATCGAGCGGCCGTTCGAGTTCTTCATGCCGGCCAACCAGAAGACGGACGGACAGCAGTGGATCACGTCGTCGATGCGCCTGCTGTCGATGGCGGCGCGTGCGGGCAGCCCGGTGGCCAAGGCACTGGCCGACATGCGCGAAGTGGTGTGGGAGAAGGGCCCGGTGCGCTGCGGTTACCTCACGCGCGAGGACAACACGCAGATCCCGGTGTGGCACGACTCCGAGGTGGCGGCGATCGCCTTCATGCTGCAGCGGATGCTGATCCGGCGTGGCTTCCTGGATGCCTACGGCAACCAGGTGCCGGTGGCCAAGCTCGCGCAGCGCTTCACGGCGCGCGCCGCGGCGGTGCTGCCGGAGAGCGCGCCGGTGCCGGCGGCGACAGACGCGGAAAAGACCGTCAGCGGCGCCAAGTGCCCGGAATGCGGGGCGCGCGCCTTGCGCAAGGTGGATGGCTGCACGCGCTGCACCGAGTGCCACTACCTCGGCGGCTGCGGCTGATCGGCCATCACCCCCGCGCAAGCGGGGGGATCTGGTGCGGAATACATCGTTGGTCTGCACAGCACCAGAGGTCCCCGCGTGCGCGGGGATGACGGCGGTTTTTCCACTGCCGCATTCCTCAATCGTGTGTATTCAACTTAGGAGTAATTCATGCAAGTCAATCTGCAATTGGGCAGCCTTCTGGACGCCGGATCCGCCGCCAGCATCGCCGAAACGCTGCGCGCCATCGGCGGCGTCGAAGCCGTGCATGCCGTGGCCGGCACCAACCGGGTCACCGTCGCCTTCGACGTGGACCGCACCTCGGCCCAGGAAATAGAAACCGCCGCCAAGCGGTCCGGTTTCCCGGTGCGTGGCGGCGGTCATGCCCACGGGGGCTGCTGCGGTTCCTGCGGCGGCTGATCAGATGGTGCGCGAGTACCGCATGCGCTGCAGCGGTACTTCGCGCGCCTTGCCGAAGTATTTGTCGAACACCATGCACACGTTGCGGATCAGGAGCCGTCCGCGCGCCGTGACCTGCAGCGCGCCATCCTTCAAGGCCAGCAGGCCGTCCTGTTCGAACTGGCGCAGCTTGTCCAGTTCCGTCCCGAAGTAATCGTCGAACTGCACGCCCAGCGCTTTGCCGTCCAGCGAAAAGTCGCACATCAGGCGCTGGATCACTGCGCGCCGCACTTCGTCGTCGGCGTCGAGCGCGATGCCGCGGATGACGGGCAGTTCGCCGCGGTCCAGGTGGGCGTAGTAGCGCTCCAGCGACTTCTCGTTCTGGCTGTAGATGTTGCCCACCGAGCTGATGGCGGACACGCCGCACGCCACCATCTCCGTTTCCGCGTGGGTGGAATAGCCCTGGAAGTTGCGGTGCAGCTGACCGGTGCTCTGGGCCAGCGCCAGTTCGTCGTCGGGGCGCGCGAAGTGGTCCATGCCGATGTAGACGTAGCCGGCCGCCGTCAGGCGCTCGATGCACAGGCCCAGGAGTTCCAGCTTGACGGCCGGGGAGGGCAGGTCTTCGTCCCGGATCAGGCGCTGGGACTTGAACAGCTGCGGCATGTGGGCGTAGTTGTAGATCGAGAGGCGGTCCGGCGCGGCCGCCACCACTTTTTCAAGCGTCGTGCGCATCGTCTCCATGGTCTGCTTGGGCAGGCCGTAGATCAGGTCGATGCTGACCGAGCGGAATCCCGCTTCGCGCGCCGCGTTGATCGCGTCCAGGGTCATCGACTCGGGCTGGATGCGGTTGACCGCGGCCTGCACGTCGGGATCGAAGTCCTGCACGCCCAGGCTCAGGCGGTTGAAGCCCTGGCGGCGCAGGCTGTGGATGCGCTCCGGCGACACCGTGCGCGGGTCGATCTCGATCGAGTACTCGCCGTCGGCATCGGACGCGAAGTCGAAGCCGCTGCGCAGGTAGTCCATCAGATCGCCCATCTGGACGTCGGTCAGGTAGGTCGGGGTGCCGCCGCCGAAGTGCAGCTGCTCCACGTTGCGCCAGTCGCCGAACAGCGCGGCCTGCATGTCGAGTTCGCGCTTGAGGTACTCGAGATACTTCACCGCCTTGTCGTGGTTGGTGGTGATGATCTTGTTGCACGCGCAGTAGTAGCACAGCGACTCGCAGAACGGGATGTGGATGTACAGCGAGAGCGGGCGGCGGTTGGCGCGGCCTGCCAGCGTGCGCACTGCCTGCGCGTACTCGTTCGCGCCGAAGCCCTCGGTGAAGCGGTCCGCGGTCGGGTAGGAGGTGTAGCGCGGGCCCTGCTGGCTCATGCGCGCGATCAGTTCAGGGTCGAATTCGACGCCGGGATTGGTGTTCATGTTCTTGGCTCCGGGGTTCAGCCTTCGCGACCGTCGATGCGGGGCGCGGCGAGATAGGGTGCGTAGGTCGCCACGTAGGCGAGGAAGGCGCTGGACCAGCACACGGCGGCCACGATCAGCGCCGGGTCGCGCCAGGACGGCAGCACGGCGGCGGCGAAGCGGGCCACCACGCCGGCCTGGATCAAGACGTACATCACGGTTTCGGCGCGGCCGGCGCGCAGCGGACGGCCGGTGTGGCCCAGCGCCGTGCGGGTGATCATGCCCATGATGAGGCCCGCCATGGCGCCGACCGCGAGCAGGTGCACGGCGGCGCTTTGCGGCGCCAGGCCGATCTCCGACAGGGCCAGCGTGACGAAACCGAGCGGGATCCACGCATACGACACGTGCAGGATCCACAGCAGCGGATTGCGCAGGGTGCACAGCGGACGCCAGCCGATCAGGCGCGTGACCTGGGCCACGGCGGCGGCGACGGCCAGCGCGGCGGCCAGCGGCGCCGGCACCGGGCAGGCCCAGGCCAGGCCGGCGAGGGCGGTCAGCACCAGGGTGATCTTGTCGCGCTGGGCGTGCTGCACCGGCTTGGCGCCGGTGACGGCGTTGGCGGTGAAGTTGGGGATCACGCGGCCTCCGATCACCGCCTCGATCACCACCACCACCATGATGGCGAGGTGGATCGGGCGCAGCGGATCGACCGCGATCCAGCCCAGGTGGCTGGCGTGGAAGGCGGCGTTGGCCAGCGTGAGAATGGACAGCAGCACCACCAGGAACATGTTGCGGCGGTTGCCCGAGCGGTGCAGCACCCGGTACAGCGGCCAGGTTGCGCAGGGCAGGAACAGGATGTCGACCAGGGCGCCGAACAGCGGCGGGGTAGCCGCCATCGCGATGCGGCCGGCCAGCCAGATGCCGGCGATGACCGCCAGGTGCTTGCCGCGCGGGGTCCACAGCCCGGTCCAGTTGCGGCCCGCCGTATACAGGAAGCCCACCACCACGGCCAGCACGAAGCCGAACACCATCTCGTGCACGTGCCAGGCCAGGTCCAGGCGCAGCGCGCTTTGCCAGCCCAGGTTGGTGGCGACCCAGGCCGGAATGCTGGCGGCCGCGAAGGCCGCGGCCAGCAGGTAGAAGGGGCGGAAGCCGAGCGCGAACAGCGGCATGCCCGGCGCCGCCTGGCGCGGCTGGCCTTCGTCGATCGTAAGCAGTGTCATAAAAACTCCGGCTATAAAGATGTATTTCGAATGCATCTTATATCGCACCGAGCCGGCGCGCAATGACACGGGCACTATATTTTCGAAGCTCGCCGAAACTTGATCTGGATCATTCCCACGCGCGGCGGGAGGCGCTTACAGTCACCGCGCGGAGGCCTTCTTCTTCGCTGGGGGATGGAAGTGCAGCGTCACTTCCTGAAGCGTGCCGGCCTTCGCACCCTTCTTTTTCGGCGCCGCCACCGGCGCCACCATCTGCGCCAGTGTCACGTCGTCGAGCGTTGCGAGAAAAGCCTTGGTGGCTTTGCCAAGCGCGGTCTTCAGGGCGCAGTTGAGGGAGTAGGCGCAGCCGCTCTCGATGTCCTGGAAGCAGGCGGCCATGTGGAAGTCGGTTTCCGTATGGCGCACCACCTGGCCGATGTTGATGTCCTCGGCCGCGAGCGCCAGGCGCAGGCCGCCGTTGCGCCCGCGGACGGTGTCGATATAACCCAGTTGGCCCAGATGGTTCACCACCTTGGTCAGGTGGTTCTTGGCGATGTTGTGGGTGTCCGCGATGTCCTGGATCGTCACCAAGTGGTCGCGGTGCATCGCCAGGTACATCAGCGTGCGCAGGGCATAGTCGGTGTAGGCGGTGAGTCTCATAGGTACATTCATTCTACATGTTTTTGATCCAGATTAAGGAATCGCGGAGATTAAACATACATTCTCTTTACATGTTTAAAAAGATGCAGATAGAATGCATCTTAAGCGTTCACAAGAACGCCCCGATTCCGTAACCTCAAAAGAAGGAACCACTGTCATGCAATCCACGCGCAAACTGTGGACCTGGCTCGCCATTATCTGCTTGCTCTCCTTTGCCACCCTCGGTCTGGTGGGCAGGGAGATCTACCTGAAGGCGCCGCCGATCCCCACCTCGGTCGTTGATACCAAAGGCGAAGTCCTATATACCGCGGACCAGATCCGCTACGGCCAGCAGGCCTGGCTCTCGGCCGGCGGCCAGCAGCTGGGCACCGTCTGGGGCCACGGCAGCTACGTGGCGCCGGACTGGTCGGCCGACTGGCTGCACCGCGAAGCGACGGCGCTGCTCGACCAGTTCGCCCAGCAGGACTACGCCAAGCCCTACGCCGAGCTGGAACCGGCCCAGAAGGGCGCGGTCGAAGCGCGTGTGAAAGGCGAGATGCGCCGCAACGGCTACGACGCCAAGACCGACACGCTGTCCGTGTCGGATGTGCGCGCCGACGCGATCCGCTCCGTTGCCGCACACTACGCCGGCCTGTTCGGCAGCGATCCGCGCCTGGACAAGCTGCGTGAGCAGTACGCGATGAACGCCGGCTCGCTGCCCGACGCCGAGCAGCGCCAGGCCTTGACCGCCTTCTTCTTCTGGTCCGCCTGGGCCGCCGCGACCGACCGTCCGGAGCAAGCCGGCCTGTCGTACACCAGCAACTGGCCGCACGAGCCGCTGATCGGGAACACCCCGACCGCCGGCGCCGGCATCTGGTCGATCGCCTCCATCATCCTCATGATCGGCGCCATCGCCGGCATGCTGTTCTTCCATTCGACCCACAAGGACGAAGCCGATCCGGAACCGCCCAAGAACGATCCGCTGCTGACGCTCAAGGCCACGCCGTCGATGAAGGCCACCTTCAAATACTTCGTGGTCGTGGTCGGCCTGATCCTGGCCCAGGTCGGCTTGGGCGTGATCACCGCGCACTACTCGGTGGAAGGCCACAGCTTCTTCGGCTTCCCGCTGGCCGACTTCCTGCCGTTCACCACCAGCCGCACCATGCACACCCAGTTCGCCGTGCTGTGGATCGCGACCGCCTGGCTGGCCACCGGCCTGTACATCGCCCCGGCGATCTCGGGTCAGGAGCCGAAGTTCCAGAAGCTGGGTGTGGACGTCCTGTTCTACGCGCTGCTGTTCATCGTGGTCGGCTCCACCGTCACCGGCTGGCTCGGCACGCTGCAGCACAAGGGCGTGGACTTCGCGTTCTGGCTCGGTAACCAGGGCCTGGAATTCACCAGCATGGGCCGCGTGTGGCAGATCCTGCTGTTCATCGGCCTGCTGTTCTGGGCCTTCCTGCTCGGCCGCGGCCTGTGGCCCGCGCTGCGCAAGCCGTCCGAAAGCCGTGGCCTGATCGCCATGGTGTTCCTGGCTGCGGTCTGCATCGGCGGCTTCTACGCCACCTCGCTGACCTGGGGCCAGCATACCCACTACTCGATGATCGAGTACTGGCGCTGGTGGCTGGTCCACCTGTGGGTGGAAGGCTTCTTCGAGGTGTTCGCCACCGCCGTCATCGCGCTGCTGTTCACCCGCCTGGGCCTGATCCGCGCCGCTTCCGCCAACAGCGCCATCGTGCTGGAGACCATCGTGTTCCTGTTCGGCGGCATCCTGGGCACGCTGCACCACCTGTACTTCACCGGCACCCCGACCTCGGTGATCGCCATCGGCGCCATGTTCTCGGCGCTGGAAGTGGTCCCGCTGTCGATGATCGGCATCGAGGCCTACCACAACTACAAGCGCTCCAAGGCCGCGCCCTGGGTCGCCAGCTACAAGTGGGCCATCCTGTGCTTCATCGCCGTGGGCTTCTGGAACACGGTCGGCGCCGGCCTGCTCGGCTTCTCGATCAACACCCCGATCGCGTTGTACTACATGCAGGGCCTGAACATGACGGCCGCCCACGGCCACGCCGCCCTGTTCGGCGTGTACGGCATGCTCGGCATCGGCCTGATGCTGTTCTGCCTGCGCGGCCTGTCCGAGCGCCTGGCCTGGTCCGACGGCCTGCTGCGCCCGATGTTCTGGCTGCTCAACATCGGCCTGGCGATGATGGTGTTCATGTCCCTGGTCCCGGCCGGCATCTACCAGGCCGCCGCCTCGATCACCAAGGGCATGTGGTACGCCCGCTCGCCGGCCGTGGTGCACTCCGCCTTCATGGAGAACATGGTGTGGCTGCGGGTTCCCGGTGACATCGTGTTCGCCGTCGGCACGCTGTTCCTGGCCCTGTTCGTCCTGCGCCTGGTGACGCGCCGCCGCGCCGCCGCCCAGGTCGAATCGGCCGCAACCGCATCGGGCCGCGCCTGATGCTGCTTGGACGCCGGCCGCGCGCCGGCGTCCTTTTTTTCGAATCTGCATTGAAAGGTAAGACCATGGTTCACGAATGCGCCTCCCAACAGCCGACCGCCGGCATCCACGTGTTCGACGCGCGCGGCGTGTCGCGCCGCTTCCGCCACGCGGCCGTCTTCGGCGCCCTCGAAGCGCTCAGCCCCGGCGAGACGATGCGCTTCTGTAACGATCACGATCCGCTGCCCCTGCTGCAGCAGTTGAACAGCTATTTCGGCCCCCGGCTGGACATGGCCTACGTCGCGCGCGAGCCGGGCGAAGTGGTCATCGACATGCTGGTGCGGGCCTGATTCACGCATAAACCCGGAGGAGACGCCATGCACCTGACCGATTACACCGACTATGCGCTGCGAGTCCTGATGTACCTGGGCAGCCAGGGTGACCGGCTGGTCACGATCGACGAGGTGGCGCGCGTCTACGACATCTCGCGCAACCACCTGACCAAGGTCGTGCACCGCCTGGGTCAGGCCGGCTACGTATCGACCGTGCGCGGCCGCACCGGCGGCATGCGCCTCGGGCGCCGTCCGGACGACATCCAGATCGGCGCCGTGGTGCGCCTGACCGAGCCGGATTTCACCATCGTCGAATGCTTCGACGAGACCCGCAACACCTGCAGCCTGTCCGCCTCCTGCGTGCTGAAGGCGGTGCTGGGGCAGGCCACCCGCAATTTCCTGCGCGAGCTGGACGGCGTGACGCTGGCCACCGTGCTGGGCCTCGAGGAGAAACCAGATGCCATCCCCATCCGTCATTGAGGAAGTGCTGAATGTGTGCGGCCTGGAGCCGCCCGAGCCGATGGAGCGTGTGCTCGACGCGCTCGATCACCTGGAGCCGGGCAAGACCCTGCACATGCTGATCGACCGCGAGCCGCGCCCCCTGTACCGCATCCTGCAGCGCAATGGCTACCGCTACGAGGCCGTGCTGCGCGACGACGGACGCTACGAGATCGCCATCCAGCTCGCGTCGCCGTGCAGCGCGCCCTGACGCTCGATAAATCGCCGCCGCTGGCGGCTCCCCTGCGGTTCATCCTCACCGCGCCCTGGTTCGGCATGCTGGCCGCGGTGCTGCTCCTGTGGCAGGGCGCCGACGCCTTCGCCACGCGCTGGGCGCCGGCCACGCTCGCGCTCACTCATTTGATCACCCTCGGATTCCTCGGCATGACGATGGTCGGCGCCGTGCTCCAGATGCTGCCCGTGGTGACCGCCGTCGACGTGCCGGATACGCCGCTGCTGGCGCGCGTCGTCTGGCCCGCGCTGTGCGTGGACACGCTGTTGCTGGCCTGTTCCTTCCTTTATCCCCATCCCGCCGGATTCGCGTTCGCCGGAGTGCTGCTGGCCGGCGCGCTGGGCGTGCCGTGCGCGCTGTGCCTGTGGGCGCTACGCGCACGCGTCCCCGAGGGCGCGCGCGCGATGGCCACCGGGATGCGCTGCGCGCTCGGCGGCCTGGCCGTCACCGTGCTCCTTGGCGGCGCGCTGGCCGGACTGTTCGCGGGCGCCTGGCTGCTGCCGCCGGTGCCGGTCACGGACCGCCACGCCGCCTGGGGGCTGCTGGGCTGGGTCGCCATGCTGGTGACCGGCGTGTCGTATCAGGTCATCCCCATGTTCCAGGCCACGCCCGTGTACCACGCGCGCATCGAGCGCTGGCTGGCGCCGGCGCTGTGCGCGGGCGTGGTCCTGTGGTCGCTGGGAGGCCGTTTCCAGCCGGCGGGCGGCACCGTGGCCGCGCTCGCGCTGGCCGCCCACGGCGGCTACAGCCTGCGCCTGCTGGCCCAACGCCGGCGCAAGGAGACGGAAGCGACCACCTGGTACTGGCGCCTTTCCTTTGGCAGCCTGCTGACGGCGGTCGCCGCGTGGGCGGCGCCGTGGCAGGGTGAGGCGCGCCCGCTCGTGCTCGGGGTGCTGTTCCTGGGCGGCTTCGCCATGTCGGCCGTGAGCGGCATGCTGTACAAGATCGTGCCCTTCCTGGTCTGGTACCACCTGCAGGAAGCGCCCGGCGTGGACCGCAGGCGCGTGCCCAAGATCGGCGACCTGGTGCCGGACCGCCTGGCGCGGCGCCAGTTCGGCTGCCACGCGGCGGCGCTGCTGCTGACGCTGGCGGCGTGCGCCTGGCCGGAATGGACCGCGCGCGCCGCCGGACTCGCATGGCTGCTGTCCTGTGGCGCGCTGGCGTGGGAATTGACGGCGCCGGTATGGCGCTACCGGCGCTCCTTGCGGCCGGCGGCTCAGCCTTCGTAGTCGCGCAGGCCGGCCAGGTTGCGGATGGTGATGTCGCGGCCGCGCACGGAGATCAGGCCCTGGTCGACCAGTTCGTGCAGCACGCGCGAGAAGTATTCCGGCGTGAGGTTCAGGCGCGAGGCGAGCAGCTTCTTGGACACGCCCAGGGTGATGCGGGTGCCGTTGTCCACCGGCTCGTCCTTGAGCAGGTAGCCGACGATGCGCTGGCTGCCCGAGCGCAGCGAATACGATTCCACGTCCGAGATCAGGCCATGCAGGCGCCGGCTCATCCCGGCCAGCATGCGCCGCGCGAACAGGGGATTGCGCTCGATCTCGTCGAACACCGCGTTCTTCGCGATGTGCAGCAGCAGGCAGTCCGCCAGCGCGTGCGCGTTGACGATGTAGGGTTTGTCCATGAACATCAGCGCCTCGCCGAAGCTGTGGCCGGGGCCGAGGATCTCGACGATCTTCTCGTTGCCCTGCACGGACACGAAGCCTAGCTTGATCTGGCCGTAGACGACGGTATGAAAGCCGTTGCACGGATCGCCGCGCTGGAACACCGCGCTGCCGCGCGGGACATGGATTTCGGTGGTGGCGGCGGCGACGGCCGCCAGTTCGTCGGGACTGACGTCAGCAAACAGCGGGAGGCGTTTGAGGAATTCCCGGGGATCGATGCGAGGAGCAGCCATGTATGCCTCCCTGAAGCAAATGTAAAAAACCCGCGCGGGCCTGGGACGGCCTGCGCGGGGAAGGACGATGGATCAGTGGCCCGACGAAGCGTCCGGCTTGCTGGTCGTGCGGAACACGTCCGGCTGCTCGGCGCCGGTCACGTACAGGAAGCCGGCCAGGCCTTTTTCCATGCGCGACAGGGCGTGGTCCACCAGGATGTAGCGGCCCGGAGCCTCGACCTTGAACTCGACCATCGTGGCGCCGCCCGGGGCGACGGTGGTGGTCTGCACGTTGGTCAGTGGCGGCGAGGTCAGGGAAGCCTGTTCGTACACGCGGTCGAACACCTCGCCGATCACGTGGAAGCTCGAGGTCAGGTTCGGGCCGCCCACGCCGAAGAAGATGCGGACGGTTTCGCCGACCTTGGCTTCCATGCGGTGGGTCTTGGTCAGGGCGCTATGGCTGCCGTTGAAGATCAGGTGCTCGGGCTTCTCGTCCAGCAGCTTCTCGAGCGAGAACTCCTGCTCGCCCTGGGCGCCGTGCTTCTGTGCCGTGTACAGCTCGCCCTGCATGACGTAGAACTCGCGGTCGACCTTCGGCAGGCCGCCTTCCGGTTCCACCAGGATCATGCCGTACATGCCGTTCGAGATGTGCTGGGCCACCATCGGCGTGGCGCAGTGATAGACGTACAGGCCGGGATTGAGGGCCTTGAACGTGAAGCTCTTGCTGCTGCCCGGCGCGGCCTGGGTCACCGCGGCGCCGCCGCCCGGGCCGGTCACGGCGTGGAAGTCAACCGAGTGGATCATGTGGCTGT
>DASRUW010000467.1:0-2852 GCA_035655255.1 Telluria sp.
CGACCAGGTGCTGACCGACGTGATGCATGAAGACCTGCGCCGCGCCCGTTCCGCCACCATGTCGATGATCCCGACCAAGACCGGCGCCGCCGCCGCGGTCGGCCTGGTGCTGCCTGAGCTGAACGGCAAGCTGGACGGCTACGCCATCCGCGTGCCGACCATCAACGTGTCGATCGTCGACCTGTCCTTCATCGCCAAGCGCGACACGACGGTCGAAGAGATCAACCAGCTGATGAAGGACGCCGCCGCCGGCCCCCTGAACGGCATCCTGACCTACAACACGGCGCCGCTGGTGTCGGTGGACTACAACCACAACCCGGCCTCGTCGAACTTCGACGCCACCCTGACCAAGGTGTCGGGCCGCCTGGTGAAGGTTTCGTCCTGGTACGACAACGAGTGGGGCTTTTCGAACCGCATGCTCGACACCACTGTCGCGCTGATGAACGCGAAGTAATCCTCCAGCGTTGCGCGATCGGGGACCGACCCGCTTTTTCGAAAGCGGGTCCGTCCCCGATTTTTTTTAAGGCAGGACGACCGAGAAGATGCCGGTCCGGCCCAGTACCAGCCAGGACTTGGCGGTCAGCGCCTGCACCGCGCCACCGGGCGGCAGCAGGCCCGGCAGCGGGCTGCCCAGGGTGGCGCCGGTCTGGAAGCTGGTGCCGGCCACGGTACCGACCGCGCCCGTGGCCGAAATCCGGCGCAGCGTCCCGGCGCCGGCGTCCAGCGCCACCAGCAGCCCGCCCTGGTCCACGGCCAGCGCGCCGATCCGCGCGAAGCGGGCCGCGCTGCCGGCGCCGTCGGCCGCGCCCGGTGCGTCCTCCTGCCCGGCCAGCAGTGCGGCGTTGAAGGCCGGATCGAGCCGCAGCACCGCGCTGCCATCGTCCAGATAGAAATTCCCGTTCGCGTCGCGCACCAGGGCTTCGGCGCGCAGCCCCGCGCGCCGGAACACCGTGCTGACCTGGCCGTCCGGCGCGATGCGGCGCAGCGCCAGGCCCGTATCCTGGTTGTCGATGACGTAGACGTTGCCGGCGGTATCGAACGCCAGGCCTTCCAGGTCGGTGAAGCGCGCGTCGGTCGCCGCGCCATCGGCGCTGCCGCGCTGGCCGCGCTGCCCGGCGATGGTGACCAGGGTGCCGTCCGGCCCGAGGCGCCGCACCACGAAGTTGCCGCTGTCGCTCACGTACACGCTGCCCTTGCCGTCGGCGGCGACCGCGTGCGGATCGCGCAAACGGGCCGCATCGCCTTTGCCGTCGGCGTCGCCGGCCTGGCCGGCCAGGCCGGCGACGGTCGCCACCTGGCCCGCCAGGTTGAAGCGCCGCAGCGTATGCGCGGCGGCGTCGGCCACATAGAAATCGCTGCCGTCGCGCGCCAGGGCGCCGCCGTGGACGCTGCCGCCGAAGCGCGCGGCCGTGCCGTTGCCGTCCGAGCCGCCGGTCTGCAGCAATGCGCCGGCCAGGGTGGCGACGTTCCCGGCCGGATCGACCCGGCGCAGGGCCGTGCTGTCGGTGACGATGGCGTAGCCGAGCGGACTCCAGGCCAGGCCGCCCGGGAGCAGGAAGCCGGCATCCGCGCCGCCGCCGTCGGCCTGGCGCGGCAGGGCGCCACCGGCCAGGCCGGCCAGGGTGCCGACGGCCGGGTTGTGGCCCAGGTCGCCGCTCAGCACCCGCACCGTGCCGGCCTCGCTCACGTACAGGCGGCCGTCGCGCAGGACGAGCCCGGCCGGGCTGGTGAAGCTCGCCGCCGTGCCGCTGCCGTCCATGTGGCCGGGCGCGCCGGCGCGGCCGGCGATGGTGCTGACCACGCCCGCAGGGCTGAGCATGCGCAGCGCGTGGTTGCCGGTGTCGGCCACGTACAGGTTGCCGGCGGCGTCGACGGCCAGGCCGGCGGGCTGGTTGAAGCGCGCGGCGGCGGCAGGGCCGTCGCCGCTGCCGCTGGCGGCCGCGCCGGCATAGGTGGTCTGGCCGTTCGGCGCGACGATCGCGATGCGGTTGCCGGCTGCCACGTACAGTTTGCCGGCGGCATCGAAGGCGAGGGCGCGCGGCGCCTCCAGCGCCAGGACCGTGCTGACACTGGCGTTCGGGGAGATCTTGCGCACCAGCCCATTGCCGGTGTCGGCGACCCAGAGATTGCCGGCGGCATCGAAGGCCATTCCCGACGGGAAGCGGAAGCGGGCGCCGGTGCCGGCCCCGTCCGCGCGGCCGGGCAGGCCGGGCGCGCCCGCCAGCGTGCCGACCCTGCCGTCCGGCGCGATGCGGCGGATGCTGTGGTTGTTGGTGTCGGCGACATAGGCGACGCCACCGCCGTCGAAGGCGACGCCCGAGCCCGCGGCCAGGTCGAAACGGGCCGCGCTGGCCACGCCGTCCAGGTTGCCGTTGCCGCCGGCGGTGCCGGCCACGAGATAGATGCCGGGCGCGGAAGGCTGGAGCGTCAGGCTGGCGCTCTTGACGAGCGTACCCAGGGTCGCCTTGAAGGTGACGGTGGACGGTCCGTCCACGGCGCCGGGAATCGGCGGCGTGTAGAGCACCAGGTCGCCGCTGGCGGCGTCGAGCGCGCCGAGGCCGGCGGGGGCGAGACTCCAGCCGACTGTGGCCGTGCTGTTGGTCCTGGCCGCGCTGACGGCGACCGTGGTGCCGCCCGCGGTGGCGGTGCTGGCCGCCGTGCTGACCGTCAGGCCCGGCAGGGTGGCGGGGTCGGGACGGGTGAAGGGCTGGCCGCCGCCGCCGCCGCAGGCGGACAGCAGAGTGGCAAGCACGGCAGTGCAAATCGACAGGCGTGGCGCTGGCATCATCCTCGGGGGAAACCGCTTGTTATCAATCGGTCCACCTTAGCATGACTGCTTAAGGACTGGCAAT
>DASRUW010000468.1:0-11710 GCA_035655255.1 Telluria sp.
GGGTCATGGCGTCAAAATTCGGCTTGGAAAAGATCGAGCACATGAGCCCCAAGATCGGCTACTTGCAGATTTCCTCTTTCGCGCCGAATTTCCTCGTCTCCGACAAGTACGCCGCGGCGATGAACGAACTCGCCGACACCGACGGTCTCATCATTGATCTGCGCGACAACGGCGGCGGCGGGGGCGACTCGGCGGCGCTACTGATCAGCTATTTCTTTGACGAGCGCACCCGCCTCAACGACACCTGGGAGCGTGATACTAACGTCACCACGTCGTATTGGACGCAGGATAAGCTTGAAGGCAAACTCTATGGTGGCAAGAAGCCGGTACTCATCCTGGTCGGCCCCAATACGAAGTCTGCCGCCGAAATGTTCGTGTACACGATGCAAGCGCTGAAACGCGCCACCGTGATCGGCGAGCGGACCTGGGGCGGCGCCAACGCGTCGCGCCCCTACCGTCTCAGCGAGCATTTTGCCGCCTTCATACCTGGCCGGCGCACGATCAGCCCAATTACCCATACAAACTGGGAGGGCGTGGGGGTCATCCCGGATGTCGCGGTGAAGGTGGACGATGCGCTCGCCGTGGCCAAAGATCTGATGCAGCGACAACTAAAAAATGGCGGCACACCACCTGTTGTTACGGATCACTAAAACCAGCTTGGCAACGATATTGCGGTCATGGGAAAGTCAAGTCCAAACCGAGCATTCTGCTGAGGACGACGGTGAGGAGCCCCACGCCAATGAGCCCCAGCAGGAAGACGGCGGACACCTTGCCGCTGGCGCGTAGCACCGCGCGCCTATCATTCTTCCTGTCATTATCCTTATGGCTTTGATCGTAATGCCACTTGATGGCGAAGAACATGCCCGTGCCGAGCACGAGAACCTTGAACGTAACCAGTACTACAGGGACCCATTCCATCATGTTCATTATTTCCTGGTGATTACTTGACGCGATCCATCGAGAGGGGCGCGACTTAAAACGCTGCTTCAGCAGCAGGTGCTGCACATTCCGGGAATGGTACTTGAAAACAATTTCCTTGCATTGGGACAAAATGTCCCAGTTGAAGACCATGCAAGCAAACAAGTTCGCGCAACGATGGATGAGGAGTGGGAGGCTTAGCGAACTTCATAAAAATAGTGTCCGGGCGTGTCGATGTTGTGCGGCGCCATCCGTCGTAGAGAAGAAGCACCGCTTGTCCATTCCACCTAAACCAAGGAGACGCCATGAACAAACAGATCATCCTCAACTTGCCCGTGAAGGACCTCGATAAGTCGAAGGCCTTCTTTTCAGCGCTCGGCTTTACCTTCAATGACCGATTCAGCGGCGAGAACGCGGCCTTCATGCACATCGTCGGCGACACCATCCAGGCCATGCTGACGACCGAGCCATTCTTCCAGTCCCTGATCGATAAACCGCTCGCGCGGGCAAAGGAAGCCAATGAAGTCGTCATCTGCCTGAGCTGCGAAAGCCGGGAAGAAGTCGATACCCTCATTGCGAAGGCCGTTGCCGCTGGCGGCCGCACACCGCACCCGCCAGAGGATCATGGATTCATGTATGACCAGGGTTTCGAGGACATCGATGGCCACCTCTGGAACCTGGTCTGGGTGGCGCAGGAAACCTAACAATACTGCGCCACGAGATCTTCAGTTCAGCGTTGCTCGCGTCCCGCGATCACGCTGGCGACCTTCGTCGTGATCACGTCGACCGCCGGGCCGTTGGCGCCGTGTGGCAGGATCACGTCGGCGTGGCGCTTGGTGGGCTCGATGAACTGCTTGTGCATCGGGCGCACGGTTTCCAGGTACTGGCTCACGACGCTGTCGACGGTGCGTCCGCGCTCCGCGATGTCGCGTTGCAGACGGCGGATGAAGCGCACGTCGGGCGCAGTGTCGACGAAGATCTTCAGCGACATCATCTTGCGCAATTCTTCGTCATAGAGCGCGAACAGTCCTTCGATGACGATCACCGGCGCCGGCTTGACGGGGATGGTCTTGGTGGATCGGTTGTCGATGGTGAAGTCGTACTCGGGCATGTCGATCGTCTCGCCGCTGCGCAAGGCGCGCACGTGCTGCACCAGCAGGGGCCAGTCGAATGCCTGGGGATGATCGTAATTGGTTTTCCGCCGCACCTCGGGCGTGAGATGAGTCTGGTCGAGGTAGTAATCGTCCTGCATGACGACGGAGACCACCTCGGCGCCAAAAGAGGCCAGCACTTGTTGCGTGACAGTGGACTTGCCGCTGCCGCTTCCGCCCGCCACGCCAATGACGAACGGAAGTGAAGAAAGTCGTTTCATAGCGTGATGATACCGGAGCGCCCTGTTTTTCGATACTTAGGTCTTGACCTTAGTATTGGCCTTTGCTAGGATGGTCCATGTCGATCCTCCACGCTTCACAGGGTGCCGAAATGCCGCAGACCGCCGTCGCCGATGACGTTTTCCTCGCTTTGTCCAACGCGACACGGCGGCAGATTCTCGAGCAGCTCTCGCGCGGCCCGGCCACCGTCAGCGACCTGGCCGCGCCGTTCGACATGAAGCTGCCGTCGTTCGTGCAGCATCTGTCGCTGCTCGAACGCTGCCGGCTGGTCACGTCGCGCAAGGCGGGCAGGGTACGCACCTACGAAATCGCGCCCGAACCGTTCAAGGTCGCGGAGGACTGGCTGACCGAGAGGCGTCGCTTGTGGGAATCCCGCTTCGACCGGTTCGACGTCTACGTTAAACAACTCAAAGAGAAGGAGTCAGGCAAATGAACAAGGTCTTCGCGGTCAATCCAAAAACCGATTTTGTGCTCGAACGCTTCATCGATGCTCCCGTCCATCTGGTCTGGGAAGCCTTGACCAAACCGGAGCACCTCAAGGAGTGGTACATGCCCAAGCAATGGGGCGCGGTCTCCAAGTGCGAACTGGATGTGCGCCCGGGCGGCATGTTCAGCATCGATATTCGCGTCGGGAGTGGGCACGAAGTCCCAAACCTGGGCTGCTACCTGGAGGTCGTTCCCATGCAGCGCCTGATTTGGACCTCAATGCTGTTCCCCGGCTTTCGTCCGGCGGTCTTCGACGACATTCCCATCACGGCCATCGTGACCCTGGAAGCGGCCGATGGTGGCACGCGCTATGTGTTCACCGCGCTGCACCGGAACGAAGCCGACTTCGAGCAGGACAAGGCATCCGGCTGGGCGGAGGGAACCGAAATCGCCGTCGACCAGCTCGTGGCCCATGTACTGTCTCTGAAATAGGTGGGCTTCAGAGCGTCCGGCGAGCCAGGTGCAGGCGCATGGCCTTGCGCGCGCGCCCGGCGTCGCGCGCCGCGATGGCGTCCAGCAGTGCGCGGCGGCCATGCATGGCTGTTGCCGGCGCTTCTTCCGCCGGACCCTTGGCCGGGCCGCCGCACTGCGGCCACAAATACTCCACGACGCCGACCAGGGCCGCGTTGCCTGTTGCGTGGGCGATCGCAAGATGAAATTTGCGCTCGGCCTGCTCGCTGCAGCTCCCATCTGCCAGGCTGCGCTCCGCTTCCAGCATGGCCGCCAGGATGGCGTGCACGGCCCGATCGCTGGCCTTTTTCGCGGCCATGGCGGCCACTTCGGCCTCGATCAGGCTGCGCGCGAACTGCAGCTCGTGCGGCCGATGTGCGCTGCGCGGCGCGTCGGCCGGGCGCGCCGCTTCGCTGCCGACATAGATGCCGGAGCCGCCCCGTATTTCGATCTCCCCAACCAGTTCCAGCGCGACCAGACCTTCGCGCAGTGAACCGCGGCTCACCCCCAGCAAGGCGGCGAGCTCGCGCTCGGCCGGAAGACGTTCGCCCGCTCTGAATTGTTTATCCCGGATCAGCTCCCGGATCCGTTCCGCCACCGCGCGATATGGACGGGTGTCGGCCACAGGCGCTCCTTGCGGTTCCACCACGTTCAGCCGCCCTCCGGTGCGATGCGATAGAAGCGGCGGGCGTTGTCGCGGAATACCGCGTTGCGTTGCCCATCGTCGAGGTGCGCAAGGAGTTCTTCACTGGTTGCCATCCACGCCGCATAGTCGGCAGCCAGCCGGATCACAGGCCAGTCGCTGCCCCACATCACGCGCTGTGGCCCGAACAGGTCCAGGGCGTGGCGGGCGTAAGGCGCCAATTGAGCGGTGGTCCAACCGGGACCGGCTTCGGTGACCATGCCGGACAGCTTGCATTCCACTTGCGGCAGATCCGCCAGCCGCTCCAGATTGAGCTTCCAGTCCGCTTCCGGTACGGGACCCATTGCCGGCTTGGCCAGGTGGTCGAGCACGATCGGCAGATCCGGGAACCGGCGGGCAAAAACCGCTAGCGCGGGCAAATGGCGCGGCAGCACCAGCGCGTCGAAGGAGAGGCCGTGGCGCAGCATGGCTTCCACCGCGGGTGCCAGGGCGGGATCGTCGATCCAATGGTCGTCGGCCAGGTCCTGCAGCATCGGGCGCAGGCCGCGCAGCTTGGGGTGGGCGGCCAGGGCGGCGATGCGCGCGGGCGCGTCGACTGCCTTCAGGTCCACCCAGCCCACCACGGCGGCAATGAAGCCGTGGCGGTCGGCCAGGTCCAGCATGAAGCGGGTATCGGCTTCGTCGGGCATGGATTGCACCAGGACGGTGGCGGCCACGTCGTTCTGGCGCAGGATGGGCGCCAGATCTTCCGGATCGAAATCGCGATAGATCGGAGTGAGGTTCGGCGGCGGCCATGCGCCGCCGCGTGCGGCCAGCTGCCAGAAGTGCTGGTGGGCGTCGACGCGTTTCATGGCATGGCCTGCGTGGGAATGATGGCCCCGGGGTGTGCGACGACGGCCGCGGCCAGGGCGCAGCCGTGCTGCGCCGCCTCGACTGGGGACGTGCCGTGCAGGCGGCGGGACAGATAGGCGGCGTTGAAGCTGTCGCCGGCGGCGGTGGTGTCGATGGCGTCGATCTCGCGCGCCGGTACATGCACGGCGCCGCTTACGAGGCAGCCTGCGGCGCCCAGCTTCACGACAGCTTCGCGGACCCCGAATGCTTCGATGCGGGCCAGCGCCTGCGCCGGAGCACTGGTTCCATGCATGGCCACCTCGTCGTCGAAGCTGAACAGGGCATGCGTGCAGACTTCGGTGGCCCGGTCCATCCAACGCGCCGCAGTGACCGGATCCCACAGGGCCGCGCGGAAGTTGTTGTCCAGGACGACCCAGGCGCCGGCCGTGCGCAGTTGCGCCGCCAGCGCGAGCAGGGCGGTGCGCCTGTCCTCGTCGAGGATGGCGAGTGCGATTCCGGTCAGCAGCAGGACGCGGCAGTGGTGCGATTCCGCGTGCAGCCGCGCCAGGTGCGCGGGCGCGAGCATGGAGCGGGCGGCCGACTGCGCGCGCCAATAGACGAAGCGGCGTTCCCCGCCGGCGCCGGTCTCGATCGCGTACAAGCCGGGCGTTCCTCCGGCCACGGTGTCGACCAGGCCGTCGTCGATGTGCTCGGCCTGCATATGCTGGCGTATCAGTCCGCTCATCACATCGTCGCCCAGTGCGCTGATGTAGCGGACGGGCAGGGCGGGCGCCAGCCGTTTCAGGTAGACGGCCGTGTTGTAGCTGTCCCCGGCGGCGGCGTGGACGATGCGGCCGTCCGCTTGCGGGCGCAGCTCCAGCATGCACTCGCCGACGGACCAGAACTGACCGGGCGCGCCGCTCATGCCGCATGGGCGGTCAGGTCCGCCGTCGATTCGAGCGCTGCGCGCAGCCGCCGCTGCGGCAGGGACAGGCCAAGTTGTTCGGCCAGCGTTACCACGGGCTGGAGGCGGCGGCGCTTCTTCTCCTCATGGTTCTGCGCGATGTCCGCCAGGCGGTGGGCCAGGAAGGGATTGCAGAAGCGGTCGCGCACCTGCGCCAGGTAGTCACGGGCTTCCTGCGCCTCGCCCAGCGCGTCGAACACGGGCAGCACTTCCTGCTCCCAGAGCGCTTCCAGTTCCGTGCACCGCTCGGGACTGGACATCGCCTGCAGCACGGTCTCGTCCCGCCCGCCGGCGTTGCGCAGCCATTGATCGGCCAGGAAAGTATGGCCGAGGTTCAGCAGGTATAGCTTGCGGCGCTCGAACGGCGCCAGCTGGCCGGTGACCACGATCTGCGGATGCGAGCACGGAAGCACCATTCCCTCCTGGGCTTCGATGACCCAGATGGCGTAGGGCTCGGCGACCGCGCCCGCCGGCTCGATCGCCTCGGAGACGATGCGGTCGACCAGCGAGTTGACCCATACGCAGCCATTATCCAGATATTCCAGGAAGGCGCCGTCCATCCCCCACGCGCACGCCAGCATGCGCACCGCGTCGTGCAACGCCGCGCCGTTGTTGACCAATAGCTCGCAGGGATACAAGGTGACGGGCGCCGCCCCGCGCAGAAAGCGCCGGTGGAGCAGCACCAGCAGCTTGGCGGGAAAGCTGCGTGGTGCAACCGCCGAGTCCAGCAACGACGGGCGATCCATGTCCGAGAGCTCGTAGCCACGGTCGCCGGTGTTCGAAACAATCACCTGCACGTCGCCCGCCGCCAGGGCGCAGACGGCGGGCCAGTCGTGGTCCGCATGCAGGCCGGCTTCGACGGCGGTGACGCGGTGCTCCTCTTCGACCGGCTTCCCGTCCTGCCAGCCACGGACGCGCACCGGATATCCTCCCGGCGAATTGAACGCCGCGATCCGCTGCGCGCGGCCAGTATCGGCGGTGGTTTGCACCACGGTGATCCGGCCCAGCGCCTCGTGCCGTTGCAGCGCCTGGTGGATGAACAGGTCCACGTGCGCTTGCAGGAAGCGGCTGGTCCCGAATTGCAGGATGGGACTGGCCATTCAGACCTCGACGATCGCTTTGATCACCCCAGCGGACGGCTCCATCCATTGCGGCAGGACGTTCACGAACTCGGACAGGGTGGTGCGGTGCGTATTCATCAAGCCGGTGGGCACCAGGCCGGCCCGCATGGCGTCGAGCACGGTGCGGAAGTCCGCGGCGGTGGCGTTGCGGCTGCCCAGCAGGGTGGTTTCGCGTTTGTGGAATTCCGGATCGGCGAACGAGATCCGGTCCAGTACGATCGACACCAGCACGTAACTGCCACCGTGGGCGACGAACTCGAGACCGCGCTCCATCGCCTGCACGTTGCCGGTGGCGTCGAACACCACGTCGTAGAACTCGCCGTCGGTCAGCTGCGCCAGCCGCGCCTTGTCGTCCTGGTCCGCCTGCACCGTCTGCGCGATGCCGAGCGCGCTGCGGCAGAACGCCAGGCGGTCCGCGCGCGTGTCCAGCACCGTGACGGTCGCCTTCTTCAGCTGGGCGAACAGCGCCACCGCGATCCCGATCGGCCCGGCGCCGACCACCAGCACCCGCTGGCCGTGCTGCACGCTCCCGCGCCGCACGGCATGCGCGCCGATGGCGAGAAATTCGAGCATGGCGGCGTCGTCCAGGGAGATGCCGTCGGCCTTGAACACGTACTGTTCGGGCAGCGCCAGGTATTCGGCCATGCCGCCATCGCGATGCACCCCCAGCACCTGGATCCTGGTGCAGCAGTTGGTCTTGCCGCGGCGGCAGGCGATGCAGGCGCCGCACGAAAGATAGGGCATCACGTACACCGGGTCGCGGGGCGCCAGTTTGCTGCCTTCGGGCGCCGTGACCACTTCGCCGGCCAGCTCATGCCCCATGACCCGGGGATAGGCGAGAAAAGGCTGGGTGCCGCGGAAGATGTGCATGTCGGTCCCGCACACGCCGATGCGGCGCACCCGCAACAGGACTTCGCCGGGGCCGGGTTGCGGCAGCGCGCGTTCCACGAGGCGCAGCTCGCCCGGGGACTCGCAGACAACGGATTTCATCATGGGGTTTCCGCGAACAGTATGGATGCGTTGAGTGTATCGAATATATCGAGAACATTTGTATGAAATTTCGTCAGCCCGATTATCTTTTTTCGTGATCGGCGGGATTCCCTCCAATGGCGTTTCCAGTTTCGGATATATTCCAAACACTGCATGACCGAGGAAACCGCAAGATGGCGCCACGCCTGCTATTGATGTCGCCGGACGACAACTGCCTGATCGCCCGCACGCCGCTGGCGGCGGGGGAAACACTGGAGATCGACGGCGTGCCCGTCACGCTGCCCGAAGCGGTCCCCCTCGGCTACAAGCTCGCCCGCCGCGCGCTCAAGGCTGGGGACAAGGTGCTGCGCTACGGCGCCATCATCGGCACGGTCACGGCGGACGTGGCTGCAGGCGCCATGCTGCACACGCACAACCTGGTGAGCGACTACATCCCGACCTACACCCTCGCCGCGGGCGACCAATCCTATATCGAAAGCACACATCGATGAGCACAGCCTCCACGCCCGCGCTGGCGGGATACCTGCGGGCCGATGGCCGCAAGGGCATTCGCAACGTGGTCGTCGTCGCCTATACGGTGGAATGCGCCCACCACGTGGCGCGCACGATCGTCAACGCCTTCCCCGGGGAGGAGGTGCACCTGATCGGCTTCCCCGGCTGCTATCCGAACGAATACGCCGACCGCATGATGAAGCGGTTGGTGACGCACCCGAACGTCGGTGCCGCCCTGATCGTGTCCCTGGGCTGCGAGAGCTTCAACCGGGCCAGCCTGGAACGGGAAGCGGCGGACAGCGGCCGGCCGGTCCATACCATCACCATCCAGCAGAACAGCGGCACCCGCACCAGCGTGGCCGCCGGCATCGAGTGGGTGCGCTGGGCGCGCGACGCCATCGCGCAGCAGCAACGCGTGCCGATGCGGCTGGACGAACTGGTGGTGGCCACCATCTGCGGCGGCTCCGACAGCACCAGCGGCATCACCGCCAATCCCGCCGTCGGCGTCGCCTTCGACCAGCTCGTGGCCGCGGGCGCGGCCTGCATCTTCGAAGAGACCGGGGAGCTGGTGGGCTGCGAATTCCACATGCAGCGCCGCGCCGCCACGCCGGAGCTGGGCGAGGCAATCGTGGCCTGCGTGAACAAGGCCGCGCGCTACTATACCGTCCTGGGGCACGGCAGTTTCGCGCCCGGGAATGCCGACGGCGGCTTGACGACGCAGGAGGAAAAGTCGCTGGGCGCCTATGCTAAGAGCGGCGCCTCCCCGATCAATGGCATCCTGAAGCCGGGCGAGCAGCCCGATGGCGGCGGCCTGTACCTGCTCGACGTGGTGCCGGACGGCGAGGTGCGTTTCGGCTTCCCGAATATTTCGGATAACGCGGAGATCGTGGAGCTGATCGCCTGCGGCGCCCACGTCACGCTGTTTACTACCGGCCGCGGGTCCGTGGTCGGCTCGGCCATCGCGCCGGTGATCAAGATCTGCGCCAACCCGGACACCTACCGCCGCCTGTCCGAGGACATGGACGTGAACGCCGGCCGCATCCTGGACGGCGAGGCGACCCTGCAGGAGGTCGGCGCCGAGATCGTGGACCTGGTGGCGCGGGTCGCCAACGGCGCGCCGAGCTGCTCGGAGGCGCTGGGTCACCAGGAATTCATCCTCACCTACAAGCACTTCGAACCGACTGGCCCGGGGTGCTTTCCCTTGAGGGCCGCCTGACATGCAAGCTGGCGACCAGCGCGCGTTGCCGCGCCGCGGCATCACGCTCACGAGCCTGGGCCTGGGCTGCGCCCAGCTGGGCGGGTTGTACCAGGCGGTCGGGGAGGAGGAGGCGCGCGCCATCGTCGATGCCGCCTGGGATCTGGGTATCCGCTATTTCGACACGGCGCCTTACTACGGCTTCACGCTGTCCGAGCACCGCCTTGGCGCGGCGCTACGCGCCCGCCCGCGCGACAGCTTCGTCCTCAGCACCAAGGTTGGACGGCTGATGTGGCCCGATGCCAGCGTGCGGCCCGGAGAATCCGGCTGGGCCGAGCCGCTGCCGTTCCGGCCCCATTTCGATTACACCTACGACGGTGTCATGCGCTCGCACGAGGACAGCCTGCAGCGCCTGGGCATGGAACGCGTCGACATCCTGTACGTGCACGACATCGGCCGCGTCACGCATGGCGCACTGCACGCCCATTACTGGGAACAGCTGACGCGTGGCGGCGGCTTCCGCGCGCTGGAACAGCTGCGCGGGGAGGGGAGCGTCGGCGCGATCGGCCTCGGCGTCAACGAGTGGGAAGTCGCGGCCGACGCCAGCGAGGCGTGCGACCTGGATTGCACGCTCCTGGCGGGACGCTACACGCTGCTGGAACAAGGCGCGCTGGCGTTCCTGGACCGCTGCGCGCGGCGCGGCATCGGCGTCGTGATCGGCGGTCCTTTCAACTCCGGCATCCTGGCCGGCACAAGGAAATTCAACTACGAGGACGCGCCGCCGGCCGTGCTGGGCCGGGTCGAAGCCCTTGCCGCGGCCTGCGCCGGGCATGGTGTCCCGCTTCAGGCGGCGGCCCTGCAGTTCCCGCTGGCCCATCCGGCGGTCGTGTCCTGCATCCCCGGCGCCCACAGTCCGGCGCAGCTGCGCCAGAACGCCGCCTGGTTCGCGCAGCCGCTGCCCGCGGAGCTGTGGGAGGGGCTATCGCAGGGCGGCCAGCTCGATCCGCGCGCGCCCGTGCCGCGCCGGACATGAACCCAATTTGACGTGACGTGTAAAGGAAACCCATGAAGTTGTTGCGCTTTGGCCCGAAGGGCAAGGAAAAGCCCGGCCTGTGCGATGCGCAAGGCAGGATCCGCGACTTGTCCGGCGTGCTGCCCGACCTGACCTCGGCCCACCTGGGCCGGGCGAGCCTGGACCGCCTGGCCTCGATCGACCCCGCGCAGCTCCCCTTGGTCGCGGAGCCCGTGCGCTACGCCCCCATCGTGGCGGACATCGGGAAGTTGATCTGCGTGGGTCTGAACTACTCCGACCATGCGGCCGAATCGGGCATGGAGGTGCCCGCCGAACCGGTGCTGTTTGCCAAAGCCACCAGCGCCATCATCGGCTGCAACGACCCGGTCGTGCTGCCGCGCGACTCCGTGAAAAGCGACTGGGAGGTGGAACTCGGCGTGGTGATCGGCACCCGCGCGCGCTATGTGGAGATCGACCGCGCGTTCGACCACGTGGCCGGCTATTGCGTCGTCAACGACCTGTCCGAGCGTGAGTATCAACTGGAGCGCGGCGGCCAGTGGGACAAGGGCAAGGGCTGCGACACCTTCGGCCCGATCGGCCCCTGGCTGGTCACGGCCGACGAGGTGCCCGACCCGCAGAACCTGGCCATGTGGCTGGACGTGAACGGCACGCGCTACCAGAGCGGCAATACGCGCACCATGGTGTTCGGCGTGGCGCACCTGGTCAGCTACATCAGCCGCTTCATGACGCTCAACCCGGGCGACGTGATCAGCACCGGCACGCCGCCCGGCGTCGGCCTGGGACAGAAACCGAATCCGGTCTACCTGCGCCCAGGCGACCGCATGGCCCTGGGCATCGAGGGCCTTGGAGAACAACGCCAGACCGTCCATGCCTGGAACCCGGCGCTGATCGACGGCTGAACAACAACGCGCAAAAAAAACACGGCGCGCACACATGGAGACCGACACGCGATGAGCGAACCCAGCACCCGGCATTCCTACCGGTTTGCCTTTCTGATGACCACCACGCTGTTTTTCATGTGGGGTTTCGTCCATAACCTCGATCCGATCCTGATTCCGCACCTGCGCAAGTCGTTCAGCTTGACGGTGCTGCAGTCGGCGCTGGTGGATTCGGCGGTCTTCATCGCCTACTTCGTGATGGCGCTTCCCGCCGGCCTGTTGATCCGCAGGGCCGGCTACAAGAGCGCGATCCTGAGC
>DASRUW010000469.1:0-4762 GCA_035655255.1 Telluria sp.
CCGCGCGGCGCCTTGTCCAGGCCCGTCAGGTGATTCGCGAAGGCCGACAGGCGGGCCGCGTCGTCGGTAAACATCGGCACCTGGGTGACGAACAGGATCGGATATGCCGCCGGCGGCGCCGCATTCTGATTGACGTTGACGGTCAAGGCGGCGCGCACCGTCCTGCCTTGCGCATCGACGGCGGTCAAGGTGTAGGCCGTGGTCAGGTCGGGGCTGACGGCGACGCTGGTCTTGCCCGTCACGTCCCCCACGCCGGGGGTGATCGACACCGACGCGGCTCCGTCGACCTGCCAGCGCAGCAGCGCGCCCTGGCCCGCGTCGACCGTGCCGTTTTCGGCGGCAAAGCTGGCAATCGAAACCGGTGCGGGCGCTGGCGGCGGCGGGGGCGGAGCGGGCTGGGAGGGGGAGCCGCCGCCGCAACCGGTGAGAACCAGAGCCAGCGACAGCGCGATGCGGCGCAGAGTCATTCCGCAAGTGTAGCAAGGCTTGAGTTTTTTTCGGAACCGGTGCAACCTTGCGCAACAATTTTGAGGAGACCTCATATGCATGTCCGCTCCACCCGCGCCTTCGCCGCCGCCATCGTCGCGGCCACGCTGGCTGCTTGCGGCGGCGGCGGTGGCGGCAGCACGCCGCCCCCGACCACAACGCCGCCGCCGACCGAGACGCCGCCGGTCAACGGCCCGGCTTGGACCAGCTACGGCACGGATGCCCAACACAGCTCGCTCGGCCAGATCGCGACCCAGGACCTGAGCCGCATCGTGTGGCAGGCGCCGGTCGACCTGGCGCCCCAGTATTCGCAGCAGGGCTATCTGCTCACGCATTACGGCTCGCCCGTCATCACGACCAAGAACACGGTCATCATTCCGGTCAAACGCGATGCGTCCAACTTCCGGTTCGAAGCGCGCAACGGCACCAACGGCGCCATCATCTGGCAAGCCGACAGCGACTACGTGATGCCGGCGCACCGCTGGACGCCGACCTACAACGTCACGCTCACTTCCAGCAACCGCGTGTATGCGGCCGGCGCGGGCGGCAAGGTGTATTACCGCGACAACGCCGATTCGGCCAGCTCCACCACCCAGACCGTCGCGTTCTACGGCGACAGCGTGTACAACGCGAACAAGGCGGCGTTGGACGCGGGCGTGTTCATCGATACGCCCATCACCGCCGACACGGCGGGCGCCGTCTACTTCGGGTTCATCGCCAACGCGGGCAATGCGGCAAACCTCTCCAGCGGCCTGGCCCGCATCGGCGCTGACGGCAAGGCAGTGTGGGTTTCCGCCGCCGCGATGACGGGCGACTCCACCATCTCCAAAGTGGCGATGAACAGCGCGCCGGCTCTGTCACAGGACGGCAAGACGCTCTACGTTGCGGTCAACACCTCACCCACGGGCGAGGAGAAAAACCCGACCAACACCGGCTACCTGGTGGCGCTCGACGCGGCGACGCTGGCGACCAAGAGCAAGATCAAGCTGATGGACCCGGCGTCCGGTGCGCCGGCCCGCATCTCCGACGACAGCACCGCCTCGCCGATGGTCGGCCCGGATGGCGAGGTCTATTTCGGCGTGCTGGAAAGCCAATACGGCGCGCACAACGCGCGCGGCTGGCTGCTGCACTTCCCGGCCGATCTGTCCAGGACGCTGATTCCGGGCTCGTTCGGCTGGGACGATACGCCGTCCGTGGTCCCTGCCTCCATGGTGCCGGGCTACAAGGGCAGTTCCACCTACCTGATCTCCACCAAGTACAACAACTACGGGCGCGCCGGCAGCGGCGACTCGAAGAACAAGGTGGCGGTGCTCGATCCGCACGCCAGCCAGGCCGACAGCATCGCGCAGACGGCCACGGTGCAGGTGATGACTGAGGTGCTCACGATCCTCGGGCCGACGCCGGATCCGAGCTATCCGGGTGGCGTGACCGAGTGGTGCGTGAACGTGGCGGCGGTCGATCCCATGACCAAATCCATCCTCGTCAACAGCGAAGACGGCTATCTGTATCGCTGGGACATGGCCACCAACACGCTGTCGCAGAAGATCCGCCTGACCAGCGGCCTGGGCGAGTCGTACACGCCGACCGCAATCGGCGCCGACGGCAAGGTCTACGCCATCAACAACGCAGTCCTGTTCGCGGTCGGGAAGTAGAAACAAGGGCGCGGCCGGCAAGGCCGCGCCGATTGGGGGATAATCGGCGCCCATGAATCCCGGCATCCTCTACGCAGCCCTCGCCTTCCTCAGCTGGGGGCTGTTCCCGCTGTATTTCCACGCAATTTCCGGCGTCTCCGCCACCCAGATCCTGATGCACCGGGTGCTCTGGTCGCTGGCCTTCTTGCTGGTCGTCCTGACCGTGCGCCGTCAATGGAAATGGCTGCCGCAACTGCTCGCACGCCCGCGCGCGGCGGCCAGTTTCGCCGCCAGTTCCGCCCTGCTCACGGTGAACTGGCTGATGTACATCTGGGCTGTCAACAACGGCCACGTGATCGAATCCTCGCTTGGTTACTTCATCAACCCGCTGGTTAACATCACGCTGGGCTACGTGTTCCTGCACGAGCGCCTGCGCCGCGGGCAGTGGGCCGCGATCGCGCTGGCGGCGGCCGGCGTGGCCTGGCTCACCTGGCAGGCGGGCAGCGTGCCATGGATCGCGCTGGTGCTGGCCTTTTCCTTCGGCTCCTATGGCCTGATGCGCAAGACCGCATCCCTGGGCGCGCTGGAAGGACTGTCGTTCGAGACCATGGTGCTGTTCCCGTTCGCCCTCGCCTATTTGGGCTGGCTGACGTGGCACGGGCAGAACGCCTTCATCAACACCGACAGCTCGCTCACCCAGTGGCTGCTGGCGGGCCTGGGGCCGACCACCGCTATTCCGCTGCTGCTGTTCGCGGCGGGCGCGCGCCGCATTCCGCTGTCGGTACTCGGCATCCTGCAGTACATCTCGCCCTCCATGCAGTTCCTGCTTGGCGTGGCCCTGTTCCACGAGCCGTTCAGCGGCGCCAGGCTGGCCGGATTCGTCCTGATCTGGGGCGCGCTCGCCCTGTACGCGGCGGAAGGACTGTGGCAACGGCGCTGACCTATCCCTGGCGGGGGTTTTGTCGTATGCTTTCGTCCTTCGACCTTTTTTCTCTCCCCTGACACATGGCCAACTACGTCTACACGATGAACCGCGTGGGCAAGATCGTCCCGCCCAACCGCCAGATCCTGAAGGACATCTCGCTGTCCTTCTTCCCGGGCGCCAAAATCGGCGTGCTGGGCCTGAACGGCTCCGGTAAATCCACGCTGCTCAAGATCATGGCCGGCATCGACACCGACATCCAGGGCGAAGCGCGCCCGATGCCGAACCTGAAGATCGGCTATCTGCCGCAGGAGCCGCAGCTCGATCCGGAAAAGACCGTGCGCCAGGAAGTGGAATCCGGCCTGGGCGAAGTCTTCGAGGCCCAGGCCAAGCTGGAAGCCGTGTACGCCGCCTACGCCGAGCCGGACGCCGACTTCGACGCCCTGGCCAAGGAGCAGGAGCGGCTGGAGTCGATCATCGCCGCTTCCGACGGCGGCAACCTGAACCTGCAGCTGGAGATGGCCGCCGACGCGCTGCGCCTGCCGCCGTGGGACGCCAGGATCGGCGTGCTGTCCGGCGGCGAGAAGCGCCGCGTCGCCCTGTGCAAGCTGCTGCTGTCCAAGCCGGACATGCTGCTCCTCGACGAGCCGACCAACCACCTGGACGCGGAATCCGTGGAGTGGCTGGAGCAGTTCCTGCTGCGCTTCCCGGGCACCGTGGTGGGCATCACCCACGACCGCTACTTCCTCGACAACGCCGCCGAATGGATCCTGGAACTGGACCGCGGCCACGGCATTCCCTGGAAGGGCAACTACAGCTCCTGGCTGGAGCAGAAGGAAGACCGCCTGAAGCAGGAAGAAGCGCACGAGTCGGCGCGCCAGAAGGCGCTGGCCAAGGAACTCGAATGGGCGCGCCAGAATCCGAAGGCGCGCCAGGCCAAGTCGAAGGCGCGCCTGGCCCGCTTCAACGAGTTGTCCGAATACGAATACCAGAAGCGCAACGAGACGCAGGAGATCTTCATCCCGGTGGCGGAGCGCCTGGGCAACGACGTCATCGAATTCAAGAACGTGTCCAAGGCCTTCGGCGACCGCCTGCTGATCGACAACCTGTCGTTCACCGTGCCGCCGGGCGCGATCGTCGGCATCATCGGCCCGAACGGCGCCGGTAAGTCCACCCTGTTCCGCATGATCACGGGCCAGGAAAAGCCGGATTCCGGCGAGATCGCCATCGGCCAGACCGTGCACGTGTCCATGGTCGACCAGGCCCGCGACAACCTGGGCAACACCAAGACCGTGTTCGAGGACGTGACCGGCGGCGCCGACATGCTGAGCGTGGGCCGCTTCGAGATGCCGTCGCGCGCCTACCTGGGCCGCTTCAACTTCAAAGGCGGAGACCAGCAGAAGATCGTCGGCAACCTGTCCGGCGGCGAGCGCGGGCGCCTGCACCTGGCCAAGACCCTGCTCATGGGCGGCAACGTGCTGCTGCTGGACGAACCGTCCAACGACCTGGACGTGGAAACCCTGCGCGCGCTGGAAGATGCCCTGCTGGAATTCGCCGGCAGCGTGATGGTGATCTCGCACGACCGCTGGTTCCTGGACCGAATCGCCACCCACATCCTGGCGTTCGAGGGCAACTCGCAGGTGACCTTCTTCGCGGGTAACTACCAGGAATACGAAGCGGACAAGAAGAAGCGCCTGGGCGAGGAAGGCGCGAAGCCGAAGCG
>DASRUW010000470.1:0-7535 GCA_035655255.1 Telluria sp.
GGCGCATGCGCGCACCAGCGCCGCCTGCCAGTGCAGGAAGTCGGTGACGCGCTGCTGGCTCCAGCGGCTCCATTCCAGCTTGTAGCCGGTGCTTTGCGCGCTGTCCGGGCGCGGCAGGTCCACCCAGCTGCGCAAGTCCTGGCCCCAGTAGTTCAGGAACCAGGCCTTGCTGAGGTTTTCCGGCGTGCCGAACTTCTTCTCCAGGTAATGCTGGAAGCGGATGAAGACGTCGTCGTTCGCGGCGCCATAGCTGCCGGTCTCGTTGTCCACCTGCCAGCCGATGACGTGCGGATTGTCCTTGTAGTGGGCCACGATGCGGCGGATCAGGCGCTCGGCATAGAAGCGGTAGGCCGGCGCGTCCGTGTTCATGTTCTGGCGCATGCCGTAGGTGTTGGGCAGGCTGTTGAACTTCCGGGCCAGGATCTCGGGATGCTGGTGCGCCATCCAGGCCGGGATCGAATAGGTGGGCGTGCCCATGATGACCTTGATGCCGGCCTTGCCCATGGCCTCGACCACCCGGTCCATCCAGGCGTAGTCGAAGCGGCCGTCTTCCGGCTCCCACAGGCTCCAGGTCGACTCGCCGAGGCGCACGACGTTGAACCCGGCCGCCTTGATCATTGCCACATCCTTGTCCAGGCGCTCGTAGGGCATGTACTCGTGGTAGTAGGCCGCGCCGTACAGGATGGTGGGGAATTCGGTGGGGGCGCGCTCAGCGGCCAAGGCCGCGCAGCCGAACAGCCACGACGCTGCGCACACCAGGGCGGTGCGTTTGAACATGCGGTCTCCTGTCTGGTTGTTGCTTTTTTGAGAAATCATTGTGCAGACGGGAGGCGGGCCCTGCAATTGCGAAAATCGCGCATCCGCCGAATGATTTATTGCAAATTCCACCCCGTGCAACCCTGCCGATTGCGCAATTTCATGCCAAAACTTGTGGATTTTCACAATTGCCGGGTCCAGTCGCCCCTCGCACAATGCGGGCAAGTTGCATAAAAAGAGATCGGAGACGCCGCTTTGACCCCCGCTCGACTTGCCCTTTCCAGGCTGGCCGCTTGCCTGGCGCTGTGCGCCGCGAGCCTGGCCCATGCGCAGAATTGCGGTTCCGGCGGCGGCGCCACGGTCTGCCTGGGCGCCACCGGCACCGCTGGCGCCGTCCAGCTCGACTGGACGGTCAGCGGGGCCGTCACCGGCCTGCAGGTCTACCGCGACACGGACCCCGATCCCAATGGCCGCAGCCGCCTGGCGCTGCTGGGGCGGACGGCGACCGGCTTCACCGACACCTCGGCCACGCCGGGCACGGCATACTGGTACTGGATCAAGTTCACCACCAGCACGGGCAGCTTCAACACTGGCGCGGCCATGGGCGTGCGGGTGGGCGTGATGCGGGACATGACGAGCCTGCAGCTGGCGGGACAAATGGGGCCCGGCTGGAACCTTGGCAATACGCTGGAAGCGCTCGGCGGCAACCGCTATGTCTGGGGCAGCACCAATTTCGCGGAAACGGCCTGGGGCAACCCGAAGGCGAACCAGGCGCTGTTCGACGCCGTCAAGGCCGCCGGCTTCAGGAGCGTGCGCATCCCGGTGGCGTGGAGCGAGTACGCGGACGCCGACAACAACATCAGCCCGCAGTGGATGGCGCGCGTGAGCGAAGTGGTCAACTATGCCCACCACGCCGGTCTGTATGCCATCATCAACATCCATTGGGACGGCGGCTGGATGCAGCCGACCTACGCCCGGCAGGATGCCGTCAACGCCAGGCTGACCCGGTTCTGGACCCAGATCGCCACCAATTTCCGCAACTTCGACGACAGCCTGCTGTTCGCCGGGACGAACGAAGTGATGGTGGAGGGGAACTACAATCCGCCGACGGCAGAATACTGCGCCGTCCAGAACAGCTTCAACCAGACTTTCGTGAACGCCGTGCGCGCCACCGGCGGCAACAACGCGCGGCGCCACCTCGTGGTCCAGGCCTTCAACACCAACATCGACAACGCCGTCAACTGCAACGCGACCTTGCCGAGCGATCCCGCCGCCAGCCGCCTGATGATGGAGGTGCACTACTACGACCCCTTCGATTTCAGCCAGGACGCCAACAGCGGCGTGTGGACCTGGGGCGGTGCGGCCAACCCGTCCGGCTGGGCCAATGAGCCCTACGTCGAGGCGCAGTTCCAGAAGATGCGCTCCGCCTTCATCGACCGCGGCGTGCCCGTGATCCTCGGCGAATATGCCGCGATCGCGCGCACCGAGTTCGATCCAACCGGGGCCAACCGCAGCCACTGGGACCAGTACATCACCCATGCGGCCCTGTCCGACGGCCTGGTGCCGATGTACTGGGACAACGGCTACGCGGCGAATCACCAGTCCGGCCTGTTCGACCGCGCCACCGGGGCCCAGGCCTATCCGGACCTGGTTTCCGCCATCGTCAACGCAGGCCAGTGACGCCATGAGCAAATCGCACTACGAAGTTCTCGACGGGTTGCGTGGCACGGCGGCGTTCAGCGTACTGGTTTTCCATATCTGGGAGCTGATTGTGCCCGGGCCGGAACAGAACCCGATGGGGCATACCTTCCTGGCGGTGGACTTCTTCTTCGCGCTGTCCGGCTTCGTGCTGGGACATGCCTACGACGACCGCCTGGGTCCGCAGGCGGCGCCGGCGCAGCGCATGGGCAGCATGGATTTCGTCAAGCGGCGCCTGATCCGGCTGCATCCCATGGTGCTGATGGCGATGCTGATCGGCCTGGTGGTCTACCTGTGCGACCCTTACGCCAGCGCGGGGCAGGGCATCGGTCCCAAACTGTCCCTCGGCATGCTGGTGCTGACCTTCGGTCTCAGCCTGCTGCTGCTGCCCACGCCCACCTTGCCCGACTACTTCGGCGAGACCCATTCGGTCAACGGGCCGTCCTGGACCCTGTTCCAGGAGTACATCGCCAATGCCTGGTATGCGCGCTTCGGCGCGCGCCTGGGACGGCGCAGCCATCTGGCCTTGATCGCGCTGGCCGCGGCGGCCTTGCTGTGGACCGGGCATCATTTCGGCAACCTTGGCTTCGGCTGGGGCTGGGGGCACGCCTGGGTCGCCCCGGTCCGGCTGGCTTGTCCGTTCCTGCTTGGCCTGCTCGTCTACCGCAGCGGGCGGCGGATCACGCTGCCGCAGCCCTTCGTGCTGCTGTCGCTGGCGCTCGTGGCCGTGTTCATGAGCCCCTTCCTGGGCACGCTCAACTGGCTGTACGAGGCGGCCTGCGTGATCGTGCTGTTCCCGCTGGTGCTGATGGCCGGCGCCGGCACGGCGCGGGCGCGCGGCTGGACGGGGGGCTTATGCCGCCTGGCCGGCGAGCTGTCCTATCCCGTCTACATCATCCACTACCCGTTCCTGTATGTGTTCGCGCACTGGAACTGGTCGACGCATCCGAGCCAGCCCGTGTTGGCCGCTACCGCCTGCGCCATTGTCGGTGGGGTCACGCTGCTGGCGTTCCTGTTGTCGCGCTATTACGACCGGCCGCTGCGCGCCTGGCTGGCGCGCACCTGTCTCGAACCGGCTTCGGCGCGCGCGCCGGCCGGGTCCATCACCACTTAACCATGGAAATCCGATGAAAGTGAAGCATACCCTCCACCTGTGGGCCGCCGCCGCGGCCCTGTGCTGCGGGGCCGCCGTGGCGGCCGAGCCCGCGCCGGCCTGGATGAACCCGGCCCTGCCGGCCGCCCAGCGCGCCAGCCTGGTGCTGAAGGAAATGAGCCTGGACGAGAAGCTCAAGCTGGTCTTCGGCTATCTGGGCGCGGACGCGGACTGGAAGAAGTCCAAGGCCCCCGCGGAAGCGCGCAAGCAGTCGGCGGGCTTCGTCCATGGCGTGCCGCGCCTTGGAATTCCCAATCTGTGGGAGACGGACGCCGGCCTCGGCGTGGCCAGCCAGGCCGGACCCGACGTGCGCCAGGCGACGGCGCTGCCGTCCGGCCTGAACACGGCGGCCAGCTGGGACCCGCAGGTCGCCTACGCCGGTGGGGCGATGATCGGCGCCGAGGCGCGCGCCTTCGGCTTCAACGTGATGCTGGCGGGCGGCGTCAACCTGATGCGCGAGCCGCGCAACGGCCGCAACTTCGAGTACGGCGGCGAGGACCCGCTGCTGGCGGGGACCATCGCGGGGGCGAGCATCAAGGGCGTCCAGTCCAACCACATCGTCTCGACCCTCAAGCACTTCGCATTGAACGACCAGGAGACCAACCGCACCAGCCTCAACGTCAAGATCACCGACCAGGCGGCGCGCATGTCCGACCTGCTCGCGCTGCAGTTCGCCAAGGAGATCGGCAACCCGGGCGCGGTGATGTGCTCCTACAACCGCGTCAACGGCGCCTACGCCTGCGAGAGCAGCTACCTGCTGAAGGAAGTGCTGAAGCAGGACTGGGGCTTCCAGGGCTGGGTCATGTCCGACTGGGGCGCTACCCACAGCACCATCCCGGCCGCGAACGCCGGCCTGGACCAGCAGTCCGGCATCCCGTTCGACGTGTCCGACTACTTCGGTCCGCCGCTCAAGGAGGCCGTGTTGAACGGCTGGGTGCCGCAGGCGCGCCTGGACGACATGGCCGGCCGCGTGCTGCGCGCCATGTTCGAGCATGGCGTGGTGGACCATCCCGTGGCCTTCGCGCCGGCCACCATCGACAGCGCGGCCCATGCGGCCGTCTCCCAACAAGCGGCCCAGGAGGGCATGGTGTTACTCAAGAACGAAGGCAGCCTGCTGCCGCTGAACCACGCCGTGCGCCGCATCGCCGTCATCGGCGGACATGCCGACAAGGGCGTGCTGGCCGGCGGCGGCTCGTCGCTGGTCTATCCGGCCGGCGGCAACGCGGTGCCAGGCCTGGAGCCGAAGACCTGGCCCGGTCCGGTGATGTACTACCCGTCGGCGCCGATGGCCGCCATCGCCAAGCGCATGCCGCAGGCGCAGGTGTCCTTCGCCGACGGCAGCGACCCCGCGGCCGCCGCGCGCCTGGCCAGGGACAGCGACGTGGTCCTGGTGTTCGCCACCCAGTGGACGGGCGAGGGGATCGACGCGGCCGGCCTGGCGCTGCCGGGGGAGCAGAATGCATTGATCGCCGCGGTGGCGGCGGCCAATCCGAAGACCGTGGTGGTGCTCGAAACGGGCGGGCCCGTGACGATGCCGTGGCTGCCGCAGGTGCCGGCCGTGCTGGAATCCTGGTTCCCGGGCACCAACGGCGGCGAGGCGATCGCCGCCATCCTGTGCGGCGACGTCAATCCGTCCGGGCGCCTGCCGGCGACCTTCCCGGTGTCCGAAGCGCAGCTGCCGCGCCCCGCGCTGGACGGCTTTCCGGAAGTGGCGGACAAGCGCTTCGACGTGAACTATCACGAAGGCGCGGCGGTCGGCTACAAGTGGTTCGACCTGAAGGGCCTGAAGCCCTTGTTCCCGTTCGGGCATGGTTTGTCCTACACGGAATTCTCCCTGTCCGGCCTGCGGGCGGGGGTGAAGAACGGCGTGGTCCAGGCCTCGTTCACGGTCACGAACACGGGCCGCGTCGCCGGCAAGGAAGTGGCCCAGATCTACGTCGCTCCGCTCGGCGCGCGCTGGGAAGCGCCCAAGCGGCTGGCCGGTTTCAAGAAGGTCGCGCTGCAGCCGGGCGCGAGCGCCAAAGACAGCGTCAGCATCGATCCGCGCCTGCTGGCCATGTACGATTCGGCCAGCAAGACCTGGAAGATCGCCAAGGGCGACTACCGCGTCTCGCTCGCCGCGAATGCGATGGACGCCAAGGCGCAGAGCGTCGTGATCCATCTCGACGCCGCGGCCTACGACGTGAACGGCAAGCCCCTGCAGGGGAAACGGCGATGAACGCGCCCCTGCGCGCCGAGCGCATCGTCGTGGTCGGCGGCGGCACCGCCGGGTGGATGAGCGCACTGGCCCTGGTGACGGGCCTGCGCGGGCGCACGGTGGAAGTCGTCGAGTCGGACGAAATCGGCATCGTCGGCGTCGGCGAAGCCACCTTTCCCTCGATCCGCGAATACAACCGCCTGGTCGGCATCGACGAGACGGAGTTCCTGCGCGCGACCCACGCCACCTTCAAGCTGGGCATCGAATTTCGCGACTGGCGGGTGAAAGGGGAGAGCTACTTCCACACCTTCGGCGACTTCGGCCAGTTGAGCGGTCCCTACGCCCTGTGGGGACAGCATCGGCGCCTGGGAGGGGAGGGCGTCGAGTTCGGCGCCCAATGCCTGCCCACCGCGATGGCCATGCAGGGACGCTTCCAGGCCGCCGACGGTCCCGATGCGCCCTTCAAATACGCCTACCACTTCGATGCCGGCCTGTATGCGGAGTACCTGCGCAAGCTCGCGCTGGCGCGCGGCGCGCGCCGCACCGAAGGCCGCATCGTCGAGGTGCTGCGCCACGAGAACGGCGATATCAGGAGCGTGCGCCTGGCCGACGGCAGGGAAGTCTCCGGCGACCTGTTCATCGACTGTTCCGGCTTCGGCTCGCTGCTGCTGGGGCGCACCCTGGACGAGCCCTTCGTCGACTTCAGCCACTGGCTGCCGGTGGACCGGGCCTGGGCCTGCCCGAGCGAACGCGATCCGGCCGCGCCGCTCACGCCCTATACCCGCGCCACGGCGCTGGAAGGGGGCTGGGCCTGGCGCATTCCCCTGCAAAACCGCACCGGCCATGGCCACGTGTTCTCGACCCGCTACATCGACGAGGAGCGGGCGCGCGACCAGCTGCTGGCACAAATGGACGGGAAACCGATTGCGGAGCCGCGCCTGCTGCGTTTCACGACCGGCCACCGGGCCCGCTTCTGGGTGCGCAACGTGGTGGCGCTGGGCCTGTCCTCGGGCTTTCTGGAGCCGCTCGAATCGACCAGCATCTTCCTGATCCAGAGCGGCCTCGGACGATTGATGGGGGTGCTGACGTCCGGCGCGCCCGTCGACGCCGCGGCGGTGGAGAACTACAACACCGGCGCCGTACGCCAGCACGCGCGCATCCGCGATTTCATCATCCTGCACTACTGCCTGACGGCGCGGCGCGACAGCGCATTGTGGCGAGATGTCGCATCCATGCAACTACCCGACACGCTGGCGTTCCGCCTGCACGCCTGGCGCGAATGCGGCAGCCTGCTCGTGTACGACGAGGAAGGATTCGACGCCACCAGCTGGCTGGCGATCCACGCCGGCATGGGGCACTGGCCGCTGCGGCAGGACCCGGTGCTGGAAGAGTTGTCGCGCGCGCAAGCCCAAGGCGCGCTGGACGCCCGGCGCATGGCGATCGCGGACCTGGCCGCGCGCCTGCCGGCCCACGGCGATTATCTGGAACGTCGCCTGGCGTGCTGAATTTCATGTGCGTTGTTGGTGATTTTAGGAATTGCCGCCGCATTGTGTGACAAGCAAAATTTGATCATCGCGTTGTCCATACTTGCAACGCGAAACAAATGAGCCGAAAGGCCTGATAAGAAAGACGGAGACAGTCATGCAGATCACCCATCCCCCTGGGCCAGCCCGGCTCCGATCGTCGCGACGCCGTCAACTCCCGCGTGTCACCCGCGCGGCACAGCATTAG
>DASRUW010000471.1:0-6809 GCA_035655255.1 Telluria sp.
CGGAAACGTTTTTCTAAGAATGTTTCTTCTTGGAATGGCGCAGACGCCACACCAGCCACGCGATCAGCCAGCGGTTGAGCTGAGCAAAGCGGAAACCATGCTGTTTCGCCATCCAGTTCTGGACCTTGACGGCCGGCGCCACGGGGCCCGCCGGGCGGTCGAACGGCGCCTTGAGGGCGAACAGGATGCGGTTGTTGCCGGCCACGCCCTCGAGCCAGCTGACATGGGCGCCGTACATCAGGTGCAGGCGTGCCAGCACGGCCGGCAGGGCGGTGTCGTAGCTGAAGATGTTCATCACCAGCACGCCGTACTGGTCGAGCACGCGGCGGCAGGCGCCGAGAAAGCGCGCGCTGGCCAGCGGCGCGTGCAGTCCCATCGCGTCGAAGCCGTCCACCAGCAGCACGTCGACCGGCTCCTGGCAGGCTTCCAGCCAGGGCAGGGCGTCGGTATGCACGACGCGAAAACGCGCGTCGTCCGGCGGCACCTGGAACTGATCGCGCAGGGCGATGACGTCGGCCCGGATCTCGAGCACCGTGATGCGCGCGTCCGGGAAAGCGTGGCGGCAGAAGCGCGCCAGCGAGCCGCCGCCCAGGCCTACCATCACGATATGGCGCGGATGCGGAACAAACAGCGCGAAGCCCATCATGGCGCGCGTGTAGTCCAGCACCAGGCGCAGCGGATCGGCCAGGTCCATCTCGCTTTGCACATTGCCGGGCAGAAATTCCAGCGTGCGGATGCGGCCGCGTGTCGTGACGATGGGAGGGGCATTCATGTTCGCCGAGTATAGGCATTTCTACAGAGCACGACCATGCTTGTTGAGGGGCATGGGTTTCTGATAAGCTGGCTCCGACAGCAAGGCCACCCGGAGTGCACATGTTCCTGGATCATCCGACCATCACCGCCACCAACAGCATGACCGAGCCGGACCGCATCGAGCGGCTGGTGCGCGTGTATGGCTACGCGGCCGCGCTGGCCGACGTGGCGGGGATGAACGTCATCGAAAAGGTCCATCAGCTGCACGACCACAAGGGCACCCTGATCGTGTTCTGGCACGAGCCGCCGACCGAGGAGGAAAAAGCCATCTTCGTGCGCGCCTGGTCGAGCAAGATGGGCGACGGCAGCACCAACGTCGAACACGAAGGCTGACCGCGCGCGCCGCCCATGGACATCAAGACCCTGCTCTTTGCCCTGGCCCTGGGCAACCTGACCCTGTGCGCGGCGCTGTTCTTCTATAAGTACGAGCAGCCCAAGTCGCCCGCGATGTCGGTGTGGGCGCTGTCCAAGCAGCTGCAGGCGGGCGCCTGGCTGCTCCTGTTCTTCTACGGCAGCGGCGTGCTGCCGCCGCTGGCCACCGTCCTGGGCGGCTACCTGCTGCTGTTCGCCGGCCTCGCGGCCGAAGCGGGCGCGCTGTGGCAGGCCGCCGACCGCCAGGGCTGGCGCCGCCGCATGCTGCCGGCGCTGGCGCTGGGCAGCGTGCTGTTCGCCGTCTGCTATTTCGTCGACGAAGTCGGGCTGCGCACCGTGATCGGCGCCCTCGTCATGAGCGCCCTGTATTTTTCCGGCGCGGCGGCGCTGGCGGTGGACTGGCGCACGGCTTCCATGCTGCGCCGCTTCCTCGCCATCGCCACCGGCCTGCTGGCGGCGCTGGTGGCCCTGCGCGGCGTGCTGGTGGTGCTGATGCCGGAAGGCTGGGGCTGGGTTTCCAGCAGCCTGCTGCAGGTGCTGTCCTCGGGCGCCTTCTATCTGCTGATGCTCCTGAACGGGTTCGGCTACCTGCTGCTGGCGCGCGAGCGCCACCAGGACGAACTGGCGCGCCTCGCGGTGGTGGACACCCTGCTCGACGTGCCGAACCGGCGCGGCTTCTTCAACGCGCTGGCACCGTGGATGGCGCTGGCGCGCCGCCCCGGCCTGCCGACCGCCCTGATGGTGTTCGACGTCGACCAGTTCAAGCGCATCAACGACGCCTACGGCCACCCGGCCGGCGACGTGGTCCTGCGCACCGTGATCGACACCTGCCGCAAGCAGCTGCGCGACTCGGACCAGATCGGCCGCCTGGTCGGCGTGGAGTTCGCCGTCCTGCTGCCGCGCACCCAGCTGCACGACGCGCTGACGGTGGCCGAGCGCATGCGCGCCGCCGTCGAGGCGACCCCGATCAAGACCGGGCGCGCCCTGGTCAACATGACCCTCTCCATCGGCGTGACCACGATCCGTCCGGACGACTCCACGGTCAGTCTGTTCAAGCGCGTGGACGAGGCCCTGCAGACGGCCAAGCTGGGCGGCCGCAACCGCGTGGTCGAGGCCGCGCCCCCCATCCCGGCCGAAACCGCGGCCTGACCCCCGTTCCGATTGGAAGCGTCACTCTTGACGAGTCCGGGCCGGCTCGGTATGTTGCCGAGTACGCTAAAAAATTTCTGACGTGCAACGCGGCTGCCTCGCGCCGGGTCTTTTCCGTTCGCAGAGGCAATCGTTTGCACGGACGAGGGGGCCACATGCCGTGCCGCGTTCGGATCGTCCACCATGCCGCCTGGCTCACGGCGGTGGTTCTGGCGCGCGCGGCCTGCGCCGGTGGCCAGGAGGGCCCCGGCTATGCGGACCTGAGTCTGGAAGAGCTGGCGAACATCGAGATCACCTCGGTGTCGAAGCAGGCCGAACCGCTCGCGGCCGCGCCGGCCTCGGTCTACATCATCACCGCCGACGAGATCCGCCGCTCGGGCAGCCGCAGCCTGCCGGAAGCTTTGCGCCTGGCGCCCAACCTGCAGGTTGCGCGCGTGCGCGGCGGGACCTACGCGATCAGCGCGCGCGGCTTCAACAACGCCATTGGCAACAAGCTGCTGGTGCTGATCGACGGGCGCACCGTCTACACCCCGCTGTTCTCGGGCGTGAACTGGGACACCCAGTTCGTCATGCTGGAGGATGTCGAGCGCATCGAGGTGATCAGCGGGCCGGGCGCCACGCTGTGGGGCGCCAACGCCGTCAATGGCGTCATCAACGTCATCACGCGCCGCGCCGCCCAGACCTCCGGCTGGCTGGCTGCGGGCAGCGTGGGCAACCGCGACGACGCTCTCGACCTGCGCTACGGCGCCGCCCTCGGCGCCGATGGGGCCGTGCGCGTCTACGCCACCGGCCTGCGCCGCGAGCACACGGTGCAGGGCAACGGCCTGCCGCAGAAGGACGGCTGGACCAGCGGGCAGCTGGGCTTTCGCGCCGACTGGGCCCGCGGCCGGGACACCTTCACGGTCCAGGGCGACCGCTACCGCGCCACTTCGGACGACGGTCCGCTCGGCCCCGTGCGCAATTCCGGCGCCAATTTGCTGGCGCGCTGGAGCCGCGCGCTTGACCAGGGTGGCGAGCTGCGGGTACAGGCCTACCTCGATCAGGTCCGGCGCGACGACCCGCTGGTGTTGAACGACGCGGTGGAGACGGCGGACCTGGAGCTGAGCCACGCGTTTTCGCCCGGCGCCGGCCACAAGATCCTGTGGGGCGCCGGCTACCGCCACGCGCACGACGAGGTGGAGAGCCACCGCACGGCGTTCAGCCCGTTCGTGTGGGTATTCGTGCCCGCCCGCCGCGCGCTCCAGTGGCGTAACCTGTTTGCGCAGGACGAGATCGCCCTGACGCCCGCGCTCAGCGCCACGCTCGGTCTCAAGGCGGAGACCAACATCTATACGGGCCTCGAATACCTGCCCAGCGCGCGCCTGGCCTGGAAGACCGATGCCTTCGGCCTGGTCTGGGGCGCCCTGTCGCGCGCCGTGCGCGCGCCGGCGCGCCTGGACCGCGAATTCCAGCTCTTCAGCGAGCCGCCGGGACGCGCCCCGATCCCGATCATCAAGGGCGGCCCCGATTTCGTGTCCGAGGTCGCCCAGGTGGCGGAGCTGGGTTACCGCGCCCAGCCCAGCGCGCGCCTGTCCTGGGCGGTGACGGGCTACTACAGCGACTACGACAAGCTGCGCAGCGGCCAGCGTCCGCCGGCTTTTGTGCAGAACATGATGTATGGTTCCACCTGGGGCGTCGAGGCCTGGGGCAGCTACCAGGCCGCGCCGGACTGGCGCCTCGGCGCCAGCCTGGTGACCCTGCACGAGGACATCAAGCTGCGGCCCGGGAGCCTTGATCCGACCGGGCCTAGTGCGCTCGGCAACGACCCGCGCCTGCAATGGTCGCTGCGCTCGTCCTGGAACTTCCTCGGCAGCGGGACCCTCGACCTGGCGCTGCGCCACGTCGGTCCCTTGCCCAAGCCCGCCGTGCCGGCCTACACGGCCCTGGACCTGCGCCTGGCCTGGCGCCTGCGCCGCGGCCTGGAAGTGGCGCTCAGCGGGCAGAATCTGTGCGGCACGGCGCACCGCGAATTCGGCCCGGCCGACAGCGGCAGCGTCATTCCCGCGGCGGTCGCCGTTCAACTGGTGTGGACGCCATGAACCTCGACCCGCGCCGCCGCCGCATCCTGGCCGTCCTGGCCGCACTGGCGCTGCCGCCGGCGGCCGCCGCCGAGGAAGGCGACGCGGGCCAGGTCGAGCGCGAGGTCAAGGCGGCCTACCTGTACAAGTTCGGCGGCTACGTCCAGTGGCCGGAGTCGGCCTTCCGCACCCCCGACGCCCCGCTGCGGATCGGCATCATCGCGGCCGACCGCCTGAGCGCGGACCTGGCGCGCGCCGTGATCGGGCGCTCCGTCAACGGCCGGCCGGTCAGCGTGCAGCGCCTGCCCGCGGACGAACCGGTGCCGGGGGAAATCAACCTGCTGTTCATCGGGCGCGACCTGGGCGAGCAGCAGCGCGTGCGCATCCTGGCCGGCCTGCGCGGCCGGCCCGTGCTGACCGTCACCGAGGCCGGCGCCGGCGGCTGGGGCGGGATCATCAACTTCGTCGTCGTCGACGGGCGCGTGCGCTTCGAGATCGCGCCCAGGCTGGCCGGCGCGGGCAGCCTGGCCATCAGCGCGCGCTTGCTCGCCGCCGCCTACAAGGTCTTGTGAGGCATATCGTGAAACTGCCCGCCATGCGCTCCGTCCAGCACAAGCTGACCGCCATCGTGCTGATCACCACCCTCGTCGCCCTGCTGGTCGCGCTGGGCGCCATCGTCGCCTACAACCTGCGCCAGTACCACCGCGACCTGGTGGCGGACATGAGCACCCAGGCCGAACTGCTCGGCCACATGACCGCGCCGGCCCTGAGCTTCGAGGACCGGCAGCTGGCGGCGCAGAACATCTCCTGGCTCGGCCTGCGCACCTCGGTCAAGGCCGCCGCCATCTTCAACGCCGGCCAGCAGGTCTTCGCCAGCTACCACGCTCCCGGCGAGGCGGCCGCGCTGCCGGCGCGGCCGGAGGCGGAAGGCGTGCGCATCGACGGGCATAACCTCGTCCTGTACAAGCGCATCGTCAACGACAACGAATTCCTCGGCACGGTCTACGTGCGCGCGGACTATGCGCTCACCCAGCGCCTGCTCGACTACCTCGGCATCGCCGCGGTGGTGATGCTGATCGCGATGGCCATCGCCTACATCCTCACCACCCGCCTGCAGGCCATCATCACCGCGCCGATCCTGGCTATTTCCGGCATCACCCGCGACGTGATCGCCCGGCGCGACTATTCGCAGCGCGCCGTCAAGTTGAGCAACGACGAAGTCGGTACCCTGGTCGACTCCTTCAACGACATGCTGGCCGTGATCGAGCGCCGCACCGAGGAGCTGGTGCGCTCGAACCAGGAAAAGGCGCAGGAGGTGGCCGAGCGCACCCGCGCCGAGGAGGAGGTGCTGCGCCTGAACGCCAACCTGGAGGACCGCGTGCGCGAGCGCACCGCCGAACTGGAACGCGTCAACCACGAGCTGGGCGAGGCCAAGGAGGTGGCCGAACGCGCCAACCAGGCCAAGTCGGCCTTCCTGTCCAGCATGAGCCACGAGCTGCGCACGCCGCTCAACGCGATCCTCGGTTTCACCCAGCTTCTCGGCACCGAGGAATTCGAGCTCACGCCCGCCAAGCGGCGCGAATTCACCACCCACATCCTCAAGGCGGGCAATCACCTGCTGGTGCTCATCAACGAAGTGCTGGACCTGGCCAAGATCGAGACCGGCGCGCTCACCCTGTCGCTGGAGCCGGTGGCGCTGGACGACGTGATGTTCGAATGCCGCCAGATGATCGAACCGCTGGCCGACGCGCGCGGCATCCACCTGCAGTTCCCCGACCCGCACGGCGTGCACGTGCTGGCCGACTGCACCCGCATCAAGCAGGTCCTCCTCAACCTGCTGTCCAACGCCGTCAAGTACAACCGCGAGCAGGGCGCCGTCATCGTCAGCTGCGGTCCGGGCGCAGCCGGCATGGTGCGCATCACCGTGCAGGATTCCGGCCGCGGCCTGCCGCCGGACCTGATCGAGCAGCTGTTCCAGCCTTTCAACCGGCTCGGGCAGGAGGCGGGGGCGGAAGAGGGGACCGGCATCGGACTGGTGGTCACCAAGCGCCTTGTCGAGCTGATGCATGGCGCCATCGGCGTGAGCAGCATCGTCGGCTCGGGCAGCGTGTTCTGGATCGAATTGCCGCGCGGAGCGGCGCCCGGCTATGCCCATGGCGGCCGCGCCTTGGCACCGCAGGCGGCGGCCGCGCCGGCGCCGGACCGGCCCCTGCGCAAGGTGCTGTACGTGGAGGACAACCCCGCCAACCTCAAGCTGGTGCAGGAGATCTTCGCCTTGCGCCCCGACCTGCAGCTGCTGGCGGCGGCCGACGCCCGTCTCGGCATCGAACTGGCCCACGCCCACCTGCCGGCCGTGATCCTCATGGACATCAACCTGCCCGGCATGAGCGGCCACCAGGCCTTGCGCGTGCTGCGCGA
>DASRUW010000472.1:0-2033 GCA_035655255.1 Telluria sp.
GGAAGAATTCGCCGAATGCCGGTTGAAGGCGCGGTTCCTGACCGGGATGCGCCACGACTTCGAGATTTTCGAGACGATGTACGCCAGCGCCGACGGCTGCCGCCACCGCGACCGCCATTTGGCGCGCCTGGCCCGCTCCGCCGCCTGGTTCGGCTACCCGTTCAGCCACGAGCAGGCGCGCGCAGTTCTCGATACGGCCTGCGCCGCGCTGGCCGGCCCGACCCGGATGCGGCTCGCCTTGTCCGCCGACGGCAGCCTGGCCACGCAGTCCGCCCCGCTGGCGCCGATTCCGGGCCAGGTCCGCATCCTGATTGCGCCGGACCCGGTGCGTTCGGACGAGCTGTTCCTGCGCCACAAGACCTCGGTGCGCGCCCGCTACGACGCCGCCTGGAAGGAAGCGGAGGCCAAGGGGGCCTTCGACACCGTCTTTTTCAACGAACGCGGCGAACTGGCCGAGGGTGGCCGCAGCAGCGTGTTCGTGCGCATCGGCGGCCGCTGGCTTACGCCGCCCCTGTCGGCCGGCGTTCTGCCGGGGGTGATGCGCAGCCTGCTGCTGGAAGATCCGGCCTGGGATGCGGTCGAAGCGCCGATCACCCGCGCGATGTTCGCGGCGGCCGAGGAAGTGGTGCTGTGTAACGCCCTACGCGGCGTTCTGCGCGTGCAGCGCTAGGTCGGCGCCCGCCCAGCGCAGCAGGCGCGCCTCGCCGGACGGCGTGAAGCTCACCACGCGCGAACCGGCGTCGCGCCTGGCCCATCCGGCATCGAACATATGCTGCAGCAGCGCGGCGCCGAGCGCGCCGGCCAGGTGATGGCGCCGCTCGCTCCAGTCCAGGCAAGTGCGGCATACGGGACGGCGCGTGCGTTCCAGCGCCGCCATATCGATTCCCAATTCGGCGGCCAGTTGGCGGCCCGTCCCGGTCAGGACGATGCCTTCGCCGTCGAGCGCGAACGCGCCGCGGCGCGCCAGCGCCTCGTAGACACGCACCCCAAGCTCACCCGCCAGGTGGTCGTAGCAGACGCGCGCCCGGCGCAGGGCCGGTTCGCGCGGGCTGGTGCGCACGCGCTGGGCGCCGCTGCCGAAGGCGACGTTCATCAGCGTTTCGAGCAGCTCCGCCACCTGCGGACCGGCCAGGCGGAAGTAGCGGTGCCGCCCCTGCGCCTCGACCGCCAGCAGGCCCGCATCGACCAGCTTGGACAGGTGGCCGCTGATGGTCTGGCGCGTGACCCCGGCCGCATCGGCCAGCTCGGTGGCCGTGAGCGCCATGCCGGACATGAGCACGGTCAGCACTTCGGCGCGCGCATGGTCGCCGATCAGCGCGGCGATGTTCACGATATTCGGGCCGTCTTTCATGCTTCGATCTTAGCCGAAGCGTCCGCGCGCGCCAATCGCTACGATGGAGGCATGAACCTGCTCACCTACCTCCACACCCATTTCCTCACCCGCGCCCAGCTGATCGACGCCGCCGGGTGCTCCGACGCCGAACTGGCGGCCTGGCAGGAGACCGGCGTGATGCCGCGCGCCTCCTACCGCCTGGCCCTCACGCTCGGTTGCGACTCCTTCTTCGGCCACCACGACGAGGCGGAACACATCGAGTTCTACGCGCGCGGCTACCCGGCGTGGATCGGGCTCCTGCAAGGGGGCGCCGATGCGTTCGGCCACTTCACCCGCCGCTACCGGGCACGCCTCCAAAGCCTGCCGCTGCGCAGCGCCGCCGCCAAGCTCAACGCGGACCTGGATGCCCACCTGCGCGACGAATGGAATCACTTCCTGGCCGGCACCTACGGCCTGTGCACCCGCACCGGACTGCCGGAGCAGATCGCGGAAAAGGAACTGGCCATCGCCGTCATCAACGAGCTGACCGCCGCGCCGGACCCGGACCGCGTCCGCCTGAAGCAGGCGGTGGACCTGCTGGACGCCGCCAGCAGCCCGTTCGCCCCGCATGAGCGGGCGCGCAGCTCGCGCCACCGCCTAGTCGACCAGGTGCGCCTGCGTTACGGATTGGCAGCCGTGAATTGACGGCGGTATGCGCCGG
>DASRUW010000473.1:0-3191 GCA_035655255.1 Telluria sp.
GCCTTTCCCGCGGCCCTGATCCTGGTTTTCGCCTGGCTGGTGCTGCGCGGCCGCGGCGCCTTGCCGTTCGTGTTTGCCGACGAATGGCTGTACAGCCTTTCGTCGCGCCTGCAGCCGCTGGCGGAAAGCACTTTGCCCTCCTACCTGTTCCTGGCGCTGTACAAAGGCACCAGCCAGTGCGGCGCCGGCTTCCTCGATTGTGCGCGCGGGCTGAACGCCTTGTGGTTCACGGCCTCCGGTCTCTTCCTCTACCTGATCGCGCGGCGCCTTTGCACGCGCGGTGTGGCGGCGGTATTTACGCTGCTTTGCCTGCTCGGGCCCGTGAACAGCTATGTCCTGTACTTCATGCCGGAGGCGATGTACTTCTTCGGCTTCAGCGTGCTGTCCTGGCTTGCCCTGAGCGGGCGCGCATGGCAGCCGTGGCGCCTGGCGCTCGCCTGCGGCACCGTGCTGGGCGCCCTCAGCCAGGTCAAGGTGCATGCCTTGTTCCTGCTGCCGGCGCTGATGCTCTATCTTGCCTACGTCGGCGCCACCGGCGCGCCCGCGGGACGCGGGCGCCGCGCGCTGCTGCTGCCGCTGCTGGCCGCCGGCGTGGCGATCGTCGTCAAGGCCGCCCTGGGCTATGCGCTGGCCGGCGCCGCGGGTCTGCAGCTGCTTGGCAGCTTCTACGGCAGCCATGCGGCCAACACCGGCAGCGGCCACCTGGCGCGCCTGCTCGGCCCGGCCTGGATCAACCTGAAAGGCCATGCGATGGCGCTGGCCATGCTGTTTCCCGTGCCGCTGGCCGCGCTGGCCTGGAGCGGGGGCAGCCGCGCGGTGCGCGCGTCCGCTCCGCCCGAATTGCGCGACCTGCAGGTCTACATGGTGCTGATGCTCGGCGCGGCGCTGGGCATGACGGTGCTGTACACCGCGACGCTCGGCGACGGCGGCCCGGTGGAATTCATGCGCCTGCATCTGCGCTACTACAACTTCACCTTCCCGCTGCTGCTCCTCGCCGGCATTGCGACCATCGTGCACGGCTCCGGCGCAGAGGGGCGGGCCGCACGCGCCGCGGCCACCGCGCTGGTGCTGGTCCTGATGGCATTGGCCTGGAAATTCCTGCTGCCTGCGTACCAGGTGTCCCTGATCGACAATCCGGAACTGCATGCGCTGGCCGAATCGGCCGCCCGCTATCGCAACCTCTCCGCGCTGCAGCTGATCGCGCTGCTGGTATGGGCCTGGCGCCCGGCCTACGGCGTGCGCATGCTGCTGGCCCTGGTGCTGCCGCTGGGCGTGATCGCGGCAGCCGCGTCGCTGCAGGAGCGCCTGAAACAGCACCGGGATCCGGGCCCCTACGACCGCGCGGGGATGGCGGTGCACGCCTTCCTGCCCCAGGGCGAGGCCGCAGGCCTGACGGTGGGCGGCGAAGGCGGCGACATCTTCCGCGCGCTGTTTCACATCGACAGCGCCGGCGCCGACTTCATCGATCTCGAACCGAATGCCCCGCTGCCGGCCAGCGAGATTCCGCCGCGCCGCCGCTGGCTGCTGGTGGTGGGCAACCACAGCCTGCCGGCCAGCGCGCAGGTGGCGCTGCGCGGCGACGGCTATGCCTTGCTGCGCATCCCGCAGATGCGCGGGCAGCTGCGCCGGGTCGAGATGCGCGCGCCGCTCGCGGGCGGCGTGCTGGTGGCGGCGGACGGACTGGCGGCGGCCGAAAGCTGGGGCTCGTGGTCGGCCGGGCGCACCGTGCGCCTCGCGTTCAGCCAGCCCTTGCCGCGCGCGGCGCGGCTGATCGTCCACGGCAATGCCTTCGGTCCGAACATCGGCAAGGACTTCTTCCTGGACGTGGCCGGCCAGCGGGTGCCGTTCCGGTTGTCGTGGCGGCCGCAGGACCGCGTCTTCGATCTGGACACGGATGGCACGGCGCGCACGCTGGAGATCGAGGTGCCCGAGCCGGCCGCACCTGCGGCGCTCGGCCAGGGCACGGACCAGCGCACCCTGGGCATCGCCCTCAACTGGATCGAGGTCGGGTCGCGCTGATCAGCGGAAGATCCAGTACTTCCCGATCAGGAAGCCATTCACCGCGACCAGCGGCAGCGACGCCAGCTTGCCGGGAATGGGGTCGCCCCACCAGCGCACCGACAGCGCGACCATGGCCAGCGTGAGCAGGTAGTTCAGGCCGACCAGGGTCAGGTAGCGCAGCACCGAGCGCAGGCTGGCGATCGCGCCGAAGGTGACCCTGGCGTGGAATACATAGTTCAGCACCAGCCCGGCGAGAAAACCGGCGCTGGTCGCCGGCAGCGGCGCCACGCCCCGGAGCACGAGGAGCTTCAGCAGGCCGATGTCGACGGCCGCGCTCAGCACCCCGCCCGCGAGATAGACGAGGAATTGCGGCCGCAGCAGCTCCGCCAGGCGCTTCATGCGCGCCGCCGCGACAGCGCCCGGTGGATGGCGCGGCGCGGCACGGCGGCGATGTCGTGCGCCAGGAAGGCCAGCACCAGCTGCAATCCCATCAGGACCGGCAGGGCCGACAGCATCACGGTGCCGGCCGGGGTGGCGACGCCGGCGCGCGCCGAGGCGATCCAGTGCCAGCCGCCGTAGGCGCTGCCCAGCACCAGCAGCGCCAGGCCGAGCGGCAGTTCGAGCGAAGCCAGCGACATGTTGCGCAGGTAGTAGTTGTAGAAGATGCGCTTGCCGAAATTGCGCAGGTGCTTGAACAGGAATTCGCTGACGATGCGCGAGATCTTCAGGTTGCTCACCTCGTCCCCGTAGCTGGCGTCCATCGGCACGTCGATCACCGCCGCGTTGATGGTATTCAGGCGGAACAGCATGTCGGTCTCGAAGAAGTAGCGGCGGCTGATCTTCTCGAACGGCAGGTGGCGCGCCACGTCGGCGTGGATCGCCGTGTAGCCGTTGGTCGGGTCGAACAGGTCCCAGTAGCCGGAGGAGAGCTTGGTCATCAGTGACAGCACCGCGTTGCCGAACAGGCGCACCGGCGGCATCGCGCGGATGTGCTCCAGGTCGAAGAAGCGGTTGCCCTTCGTGTAGTCGGCCTGGCCGTCGAGGATCGGCGCGGCGAAGTTCATGATCAGGGCCGGATCCATCTGGCCGTCGCCGTCGACCTTCACCAGCACCGTCATGCCGTCCGCGATGGCGGCGCGGTAGCCGCTCATGACGGCGCCGCCCACGCCCTGGTTCTCGGCGTGGCGCAC
>DASRUW010000474.1:0-6733 GCA_035655255.1 Telluria sp.
TGCTTCGTTCCCGACCTGACCAGGTTCGCTATGCCGCAATGCGCAGGGGCCCGCCCGGGTGACATTATACCCGATCGGGCCGGCGATGGGGATACAACACCGGCGCGCCAGGCTATTGCATTTTGTTACGGGGAGGAAGAAGATCGGGACACACGTGGTCAACTCATTTTCCGGGGGGAGTAAATGATGGATCGACTGTCTGTGTTGCGCGCGGCCGTGCTCACGGCCGCCGGCCTGGCCGGGGCGCACGCCGCGGCCGCCGAAGTGCGGGTCATCTTCGGCATGACCATTCCGCCGTACGTCATCAAGGATAACAACAGCGGCTACGAGCTCGAAATCTTCAAGGAAGCCCTGGCCTACAAGGGCCACACGCTCAAGCCGACCTACGCGTCCTTCCTGGCGGTGAAGAAGATGTTGCAGGACAAAGCGGCCGACGCCGCCCAGCGCGGCGCGCCGGACATGAACGAGGCCGACGGCTTCTACTACGCCGCCGAGCCGACCGCCGTCTACGAGGACTACGCGATCACGGTCAAGAAAAACAACCTGGCCATCAACAGCGTGGCGGACCTGAAGGGCAAATCCATCGTCGCCTACCAGGGCGCGACCAACTTCATCGGCCCGGACTACGCCGCCGTCGTGAAGGGCAATCCGAACTACCAGGAGAACGGCAGCTCCAAGCGCGTGGTGCAGATGCTGTATGCGGGCGGGGTGCAGGTGGCCGTCTTCGACATCAACATCTTCAAGTACTACGCCGACCTGGTGAAGGGCGAGACCGACACCAGCGCCGAACTCACGTACCACAAGATCTTCCCGCCCAGCGCCATCAAGACCAACAACGCGGTTTTCCTGGACAAGCAGATCCGCGACGACTTCAATGCCGGCCTGGCGAACCTGAAGAAGACTGGCCGCTACAAGCAGATCGTCGCGAAGTACATGAACCGCTGATCATGCGCGCCCGCGCCCTGCTGCTTGGCGCGGCCCTGTTGCCGGCCGCGGCCTGGGCGCAGCTGGCACTGCCGGTCAAGGTCTACGCCAACTGGTCGCAACCGCCCAAGTCCGCCATCGGCGAGGACGGCGCGGTGCACGGTTACGCCATCGACACCGCGCGCGCCGTGCTGCGCGAGGCGCAGGTGGAGCATGTGTTCGTGCCCCTGCCCTACCCGCGCGCCTTCGAACTGACCAAGGCCTGCGACGGCCTGATGGTCGGCGTCTTCCGCTCGCCCGAGCGGGAAGCCTTCCTGCAGTTCTCCCAGCCGATCGTGCCGGACCATGTGGCCCTGGTGTCGCGCGCGGCGGACCCGCCGCTGCTTCATCTGCCGCAGGACCTGGCGGGGAGATCCCTCACCTACCTGAGCGGCGCCTACACGGGCATCGACCTGGCCAGCTTCGGCGGCGTGCGGCTCGAACAACAGGCATCGTTCGACATCATGCTCAGGAAGCTCGCGGCGCACCGGACCGACGCCGTCGTCATCAGTCCGCGCCAGGGCGTGGCCATCGCCGCCGCCAAGGCCGGGGTGCCGATGTCCACGCTGCGCATCGCGGACCAGCCGCTGGCAGTGGTCTCCAACTACATCGTCGCCTGCAAGCGCGACCCGGCACTGACCAAATTGATGCAGCGGATCGACCTGGCCGCGAGCCAGCTGCGCGCCAACGGCAGCTTCGATCGCATCATGGAGCACTACCAATGAGAGGGCTGCTCGTGTTCCTGTTGTGGGCGTGCGCCGGCTTCGCCCGGGCGGACGAGGTGCTCATGCTGTTCGGGAAGCAGCTGCCGCCCTACGTGATCGAGGACAGCGCCGAATCGCAGGGACTGGAGCCGGAAATCGCGCGCGCCGCACTAGCCTTGCGCGGGCATCGGCTGAAGGTTCTTTTCGTTCCGCGCAGCGCCCTGCCCGCCCTCCTGCGCGCGGGGCCGGCCGATGGCGCCCAGCGCGGCAGCCCGGACCTGCTGGAGGCGGACGGCTTCTTTCACGCCGCCGCGCCGACCGTCATGTATCGGGACGTGGCGATCAGCCTGCGCCGCAACCAGCTCGGCATCTGGAGCACGGACGATTTGCGCGGCAAATCGGTACTGGCCTTCGATGGCGCGCGCGAGTTCCTGGGCGCGGAGTTCAAGGCGGCGGTCGCGCGCAATCCGCGCTACGCCGAAACGCCTGACGAAGCGGCCAAGGTGGCGGCCCTGTTCTCGGGCCGGGTGCAGGTGTACGTGGGCGACCTGAACGTATTCCGCTATTACCGCGCGCGCAGCCGGGACGCGGCGGAGGAAGTGACGCTGCACCGCATCTTCCTGCCGTCGACGCTGGTGACCAACAACGCCGTGTTCAGGCGCCGCGCCCTGCGCGACGACTTCGAAGCCGGCCTGCGCCAGCTCCAGGCCAGCGGTCAGTACGACCAGATCGTGGCCCGGCACCTGGGCGAAGCCCGGCCTTAACGCCTACCAGGGGTCCCCGCTTGCGCGGGGACGACAGCGCGACCGCCCCGGGGGCCTCCGCGCTGCGGCTAGATCCCCAGCTCGGACCAGATCGCGTCCACGCGCGCCTTCACTTCGGGCGTCATCTCGATGGTGCGGCCCCATTCGCGGTCGGTCTCGCCCGGCCACTTGTTGGTCGCGTCGATGCCCATCTTGCTGCCCAAGCCGCTGACCGGGGAGGCGAAATCGAGGTAGTCGATCGGCGTATTCCCCACCAGCGTGGTGTCGCGCAGCGGATCGACCCGGGTCGTGATCGCCCAGATCACTTCCTTCCAGTCGCGGATATCGACGTCCTCGTCCACCACCACGATGAACTTCGTATACATGAACTGGCGCAGGAAGCTCCACACCCCGAACATCACGCGCTTGGCGTGGCCCGGGTACTGCTTCTTCATCTGCACCACGGCCATGCGGTAGCTGCAGCCTTCGGGCGGCAGGTAGAAGTCGGTGATCTCGGCGAACTGCTTTTGCAGCAGCGGCACGAACACCTCGTTCAGGGCCACACCCAGCACGGCCGGTTCGTCCGGCGGTTTACCTGTATACGTGGAGTGGTAGATCGGGTCGCGCCGCATGGTGATGCGGTCGATGGTAAAGACGGGGAACCAGTCCTGTTCGTTGTAATAGCCGGTATGGTCGCCGTACGGGCCTTCGAGCGCATGCTCGTAGCCGCTCGGGTGGTTCTCGTCCGGGTAGATATGCCCTTCCAGCACGATCTCGGCGCCGGCCGGCACCCGCAGCTCGCTGCCGATGGCCTTCACCAGCTCCGTGCGGCGGCCGCGCAGCAGGCCGGCGAACTGGTATTCGGACAAGGTGTCCGGCACCGGCGTGACGGCGCCCAGGATGGTGGCCGGGTCCGCGCCCAGCGCCACGCAGACCGGGTACGGCTGCCCCTTGTTCTGGATGGCGTGTTCGCGGAAATCGAGCGCCCCGCCGCGGTGGGCCAGCCAGCGCATGATGACCTTGTTCGGCCCCAGCACCTGCTGGCGGTAGATGCCCAGGTTCTGGCGCTTCTTATTAGGACCTTTCGTGATCACCAGGCCCCATGTAATAAGAGGAGCCACATCGCCCGGCCAGCAGTGCTGGATCGGCAGGCGCGCCAGATCGACATCCTGCCCTTCCCAGACCACGTCGTGGCAGGGCGCGCCGCGCAGCTCCTTGGGCGCCATGTCCCACACGGCCTTGACCAGCGCGCCCATGCCCATCAGATCCTTGAAGCCCTTGGGCGGCTCGGGCTCCTTGAGCCGCGCCAGCACGTGGCCGATGCGGCGCAGTTCCCCCACATCCTGCGCGCCCATGCCCAGCGCCACCCGGCGCGGGGTGCCGAACAGGTTCCCCAGCACGGGCATGCCGTGCCCGGTCGGATGCTCGAACAGCAGGGCCGGGCCGCCGGCGCGCAGGGTCCGGTCGCACACCTCGGTCATCTCGAGATATGGCGAGACCGGGGCCGTCACCCGCTTTAATTCGCCCATTGCTTGCAGCTGGGAAATAAAATCCCGCAGATCTGAATAATTCATCGGTTGTTACACTTTTCGGAGTCAGCTGCGCTTGATCAAATAACCACGGCAAGTGGTTGATTTCATTGGGCATCGCTGCAATGCAGCAAAGTTCATAAGATCAAAAAGTAATAAAACTTGCTCGTGTTAGTATTGACTGGACATAAGACGCCCCCTACAATTCGCCTACTTGATGAGCGGCCTGGTCCTTGACCAGAGATTCTAGCCGACTCAGCGCATCCACGGGGTGGGGGCCCCACGAACATTTTAAGGAGTGTTTTTCCCCAGGCGACTGCCTGATACCCCCAGCATAGTTGTTAGCCACTGGCGAGTCCTGCCCTTGCGGGTAAGCCAGCAGTTGCGAAGCAATGACGGCGTTTTTCGTACGCATGAGCGACGTTAGACGATATTTCTGATGCACGGCAATGGCCTGCCCGCGTCTGCGCCCTCCGGCGCGGCGGTGAGTTCTGCTTTTGTCGCGACAAAGGGGAGATTCGAGAATGAATCGTTTCAATGCGGTGGGCGCAAAGCTTACCCAGCCGGCAATCCAGCCGGCCAAGGGCCGGGATCTATTGCAATCGGCCCGCGGATTTATTACCGCACTGCAACACACTTTGACCGTGGTCGGCATTTCGGCCCTGGTCGTCCTTGGCGCGCTGTATGTGCGCCCCGAACTGGCGAAAGACATTTCCGGTTTTTTCAATCCGGAACCGCAGGAAGTCCAGATGCAGGCGCCCTCGCTGGCAGACCTGATGGACGCTCCACAACCGGCCGCCGCTGACGCCGACGCTGCACCGCTATCGGCCGACGAGAAGGCTTTGCTCGGCAGTAAGAAGCAGCAGCAGTTCGTCACCACCTGGCTGTCGCGCCGTTATCGCGTGGCCAGCGACGCGGCCAACATGCTGGTCTCGACCGCCTACCTGACGGCGCACGAGATCAAGATCGACCCGCTCCTGATCCTGGCCGTGATGGCGATCGAGTCGGGCCTGAATCCGTTCGCGGAGAGCCCGATGGGCGCGCAGGGCCTGATGCAGGTGATGGCCAAGGTCCACCACGACAAGTTCCAGCAGATGGGCGGCGTGCAGGCGGCCCTCAATCCGGTGGCCAACATCCGGGTCGGCGCCCAGATCCTGAAAGACTATGTGACGCGCACCGGTTCCGTGGAAGGCGGCCTGAAGACCTATGTCGGCGCGGCCGCCAAGGAAGACGATTCCGGCTACGGCGCCAAGGTCCTGAACGAATACCACAAGCTGCAGATGGTGGCCAAGGGCAAGAGCGTCCCGATCACCAATCCGGCCCCGCCGGCGCCGCCGAAGGCCGAGCCGAAGGAAGACCAGCCCCAGCTCGCCGCGCTCGCGACGGCGAACTGATGCAAGACAAGCCAGCGCAAGCTGGCTTTTTTTTCGCTTGGAACCGAGGCGTATAATCAACCGCATGCCCAAACCGAATCTCACTTCGCCTCTGCGGGAAGATCCCTCGCCCGATGCGCCGGAAACAAATGTTCCGCGCTGCGAGGAAGACGCACGTGTCCAGGCGCTTGTCAAGGAAGCGCTGGAAACCGGTCCGGGCAACGTTTACGACACTCCCGACGACTTCCTGCGTGCCGTGCGGGCCCGCGTCCGCCGCTAGCAATTCCCCATGCTGAAGATTTCCGCGTCGGCGCCCGCCGAGGACGACGTCGCGGAAGCCATTGCGCATTACGCAGCCATTTCACCCGACTTGGCCGACGCTTTCGAAGCGCGACTCAAGGCTGCGCTGTCTCTGCTGGCCAGCCGTCCGGACATCGGCTCGCGCCGGTTTTCCTATCTATTTCCCGACATGGACGTTCGCACGTGGTCGCTTGACCGCTTCCCTTATCGGCTCTTCTATGCCGCTGAGCCGCCCCTCCTGCGCGTATATCGCCTGGAACACGAGATGCGGAATGTCACCCGGGACACGCTCGGCGCGGCCGTTGCAAAGAAAAAAGGCAGCGCCGGCTGACCGGACGCTGCCTTTGAAATAAAGCGCCTTACTCCTTAGGAGCCTGCACTTCCGTCGCGCGCAGGCGCGCGGCCAGCTTGTCGAGCACCCCGTTGACGTACTTGTGGCCGTCGATGCCGCCGAAGGACTTGGTCAGCTCCACCGCCTCGTTGATCACGACGCGGTAGGGAATGTCCAGGTTGTTCTTCAGCTCGTACGCGCCGATCAGCAGCACCGCGTGCTCGATCGGGTCGAGCTGCGCAACCGGGCGGTCGATCAGCGCGCCGAGTGTCGCGTCGAGCGACTCGCCGGCGCCGGTCACACCGCGCAGGATCCCGGCGAAGTAATCCGCGTCAACCTGGGGATAGCCTTCGTCCGACGCATATTGGTCGAGCAGTTCCACGCCGCTCTGCCCGGTGAGCTGCCACTGGTACAGGGCCTGCAACGCGAGCCGACGCGACAGGCTGCGCGCACGGCTCGAGCGTTCGGCCTTCTTCCCCATCGTCAGACGTCCAGGCGCCGCAGCAGGTTGGCGAGTTCCAGGGCACAGAGCGCTGCGTCGGCGCCCTTGTTGCCTGCCTTGGTGCCCGCACGCTCCATCGCCTGCTCGATCGTGTCGGTCGTGAGCACGCCGAAAGCCACGGGCACGCCGGTTTCTTCCTGGGCACGCGCGAGGCCGGCCGCGCACTGGCCCGCCACCAAGTCGAAGTGCGGCGTGGCGCCGCGGATCACCGCACCGAGCGCCACGACCGCGTCGCAGCGCTTGCTCGAAGCGACCTTCTTCACGATCAGTGGCAGGTCGAACGCTCCC
>DASRUW010000475.1:0-3503 GCA_035655255.1 Telluria sp.
CCGCGCAGCACCTCGCCGACCAGATCCGGATCGTCGATCTCGCGGTCTTCCGCGAAATTGGCCAGCATGATGCGCTGGATGAAGGGCGTCTGCCAGGCCTGGCCTTCGGCCGCCGTCGCCACCCGCGCGGGCAGCAGCGAACGGCGCGGGAACACGGTCGGACGCTTCCACGGCAGGCCGTACTTGGCCGCTTCCCGCTCCATGTCGCGCCATACGTAGGCGCCCTTCTGCTTCTGGACCACGAACGGCGAGCTTTCCCAGCCCAAGGCCTGGAACACGGGGCCGAGCAGGATGGGCCGCCACAGCACGGTGGCGCCGCGTTCGCGCGCCAGCGCGTCGATGCGCAAGGCGCTCAGGTAGCTGTAGTTGCTGCCGAAGTCGAACCAGAATTCGATATCCATGCCTGCCTCATTTGAGCACGAGCTGGGTGAAGGGAAAGCCGATCTGCTCGAGCGCGTCGACGGCCTGGTCGAGCGAGCGGAACACGGTCGGTTCGAGGGTGGCGACGTCGAGCAGCAGGCCGGCCTCGCCGCGCCTGCCCTCGATGCGCACCTGCCAGGCGTGCCGCTGCATCGGCACGCGCAGGAGCGCCGCCTGTTTCAGCAAGCCGGCGCCGAAATCGCGGCGGGCCTGCTCCATGGTGCGGTGACAATCGATCATCGGCCGATTATACCGGCGCGTTCTGATCACGTCATCGACAGGGAGGCCTGGATGCCGCGGCAGATGCGGCTGGCCATGTTCTCCACCGTGTAGTGCTCCGCGCTGGCCTTGGCGCCCAAAATCAGGCGCTCCATGCGGTCGGGGTGGCGCAAGGTCTCTTCCACCGCGGCGGCGAACAGCGTGACGTCGTTCTCCGTCATCACGCCGTTGCTGCCCGAGCGCAGGTAGGAGATCTCGGGCGAATGCAGGCCGCAGTCGGTCGTAAACATCGGCCGCCCGCTGGCGAAGGAATCCAGGATGCCCAAGCCGACCAGGCCCGGATTCAGGATCACGTCCGCCATGCGCAGCGCCAGCGCCTTGGCCTGGCCCTGCACCGGCCCGAGCGGATGGATCCACGGATGCTGGCGCGCCGCTTCCTCGATGCTCACCTGCTCCGGACCGGCGCCCGCCACCAGCAGCTGGAAGTCCGGCACCGCCGCGCGGATGCGGCAGGCGGCGTCGATCAGGAAGTCCAGGCGCTTCTCCTTGTACAGGGAGCCGAGGTACAGGCCCACGGGCCCCGGCTGCAGGCGCAGACGCTGGCGTTCGGCGGCGATCATCTCGGGCGTCACCTGTTCGCACAGGGCGCGCAGCTCCTCGGTGTCGATCGCATTCTCCACCACGGTCGTGCGCTCGGGCGGGAAGCCGGCGTCGGCCACCATGCGCGCGCTCATGTCGGTGTAGGCGAACCACCAGTCGGCGCGGCGCACGGTCCAGCGCTTGAAGCGTTCCTTCCAGCCGTCCGGGCGGTCCGACTGCAGGTTCGCACCATGGCCCCAGAACGCGAGCCGGGTCGGCCGCGCCAGCATCAGCCACAGGTTGTAGATGATCTTATTCTCATGCATGACGATGACCAGGTCGGACTGGCGGGCGTACTTCCCGAACGGCTGCCAGCACACGCGGTAGCCGAGGAAGTAGCGGGTGGGAATGCGGATCGCCCACGGCAGTTCGGCCTCGTTGCGCTTCATCTTCTCCTTGGGCGTACCCTCGCCCACCAGCAGCTGCAGCTCGATGCCTTCGCGTTCGAGCTGCTCGCGCAGGCGCTGGTAGAAGCCGACCCGGTACTGCAACAGCTGGCGTTCGACGATCAGCACCCGCGGACGGGAACGGAACTCGCGCGCGAACTGGGCGCGGCTGCTCCAGCGCGCCCACGCGTAGCGGCAGGCGTCGGCGATACCGCGGGCGGCGCGGTCGAAGGTGTAGCCGCTGACGATCTCCTGCCCACGCGCCCCCATGCGCTCGCACAGGGCCGGATCGGTCAGCAGCTGGGCGGCCCGCTCGGTCCACGGCTCGAGGTCGAGCTCGAGCACGTAGCCGTTCTCGCCGTCGCGCACCAGCTCGTTGGCCGCGCCCGCGTGCGGCGAAATCAAGACCGGCAGGCCGGCCGCGCACGCCTCGTTGGCGACCACGCCCCACGGGTCCCAGCGGCTGGGGAACATGAACACGCGGGCCGACTTGTACAGGCCGGGCAGTTCCTCCTGCGCCGCGAACCCGTGCAGGTGCACGTCGATCAGGCCCGGGAAGAGCGCGGCGTGCGCGCGGATTTCCTCCTCCATGGCGCCGGAACCCGCCATCAGGATGCGCACCGGCCGTCCCAGCCGGCGCGCCGCCGCCACCCCCACGTCCAGCACGAACAAGGGATTCTTCACCGGCACCATGCGGCCGCTGAACATCAGGTCGTAAGGCGCGTAGGTCGGCGTCGCCTTCGCGAACGCGTCGTTGTCGATCGCCAGGCAGGAGGTGAAGCGCGCCCCGCGCGCCACGCCATAGCTGTCGAACAGGGCCTGGCCGCCGCGGCTGGCGGCCACGAAGGCCTGGCTGCGCCGGTACACCTCGCGCCGCGCCAGCCGGTGCAGGGACGTGAGGATGCTCTCCGATTCGAGCGTCCCGTCCGTCATCGCCACGTGGGCGCAGCCCTTGGCGCGCGCATAGGCGAAGGCATACAGGTGTGTCGGGTTGAAGCCGTCGGTCACCACCACGTCCGGGCTGCAGGCGCGCAGCGCGGCGAACACGTCCCAGTTGTGGTGGATGAAGCGGGTCTGGAACGTGAAGTAGGACGGCTTGAGGATGGTGTGCGCGCACGTGAGAGCGGGTGAATTCCAATGACGGATCGGCTCCTTGTCGATGCAGGCGATGACGTGCAGCTCGACGTCGGGCAGGCGCGCCAGGCGCGAAAACACCGGGGTGCGGTAAGGCGGCAGTTCGTTGGTGACGAGGGCGATCTTGAGCATGGTCGTTGGCAGGCTGGGCTGATATTGGAGGATGTGCCGCCAGTGTCGCGTCCTGCGCCGCGCCATCCCGCCCCGGATTGACAAACGAGCATTTGACGGCACGCAAACGGACGGTAGTGCTCGCCATTAAGCTGAATCAACCGCGCCCCCGACGGCGCTTGACTTCATTGAACACGGGACTCCGATGCGCACTTCTTCCACCCTGCTTCCGCTGGCCCTGGCCGCACTGCTGAGCGCCTGCGCCAGCCGCATGCCGGCCGGTCCTTCCACCGCCGAGGGCAACCTGGCCGCCACCCTGACTCCGATCGACCAGCAGCTGGTCGCGCGCATGCGCAGCGAACGCCAGGGCCGCGAGCACCAGCACCTCGAAGCCCTGCTCGGCAAGCCGCGCCAGTACACGATCGGCAGCGGCGACGTCCTGACCATCGTCGTATGGGGTCACCCGGAATTGACCGCGGCGGCGCTGATCGCGCCGACTCCGCTGATCTCGCCGACCGAGCAGGCCGCCGCCACGGCGGCGCCGCCCCAGGGCTTCGTCGTCAGCGAGACGGGCAACATCCAGTTCCCGTTCGC
>DASRUW010000476.1:0-5591 GCA_035655255.1 Telluria sp.
GCTATCATTGGCGATCCCGATACCATCCCGATCGCCATGCTCCGTCGCCGCGCACTGCTCCTTCTCCTCTGCCTGTCCGCCGCCGCGCATGCGGCGCCATCCGACGAGCTGCTGGCGCGCAGCGACGCGGCCTGGAACGACTCGCGCCTGAAGGGCGACGTCCAGGCACTCGCCCCCTTGCTGGCCGAAGACTGGATGCTGACCCACTCGGACGGGCGCGTGCAGCACAAGGCCGACTATCTCGCCGAGCTGTCCACCAGAAGCCGGGTCAACCAGGGCATCGGCAACGAAGACGTACAGGTGCGCCGCTACGGCAGTACGGCTGTGATCACCGGCACCAGCGTCCAGTCCGGCACCAGCGACGGCAAGCCCTGGAGCGGGCGCTTCCGCTTTACCCGCGTGTGGATCGAGCGCGCCGGGAAATGGGTCATGGTGTCGTCGCACTCGTCGCGCATCGCGCCCTGAGCACATCCCCCATGCCGACCGGCCCGCGCTTCGCGTTCCGCCATTTCAGGACCCGGCTGCTGGCCGTGATCCTGGCGCTGGTGTTTGCGCTGCTCGGTCTCGTGTTCGTCACCGTGAGCGTGCAGGCCAACCGCAGCGCCATCGCCGCCAGCAAGGAGGCGATGCAGGTCACCACCGCCACCCTCAAGTCCACCATGGACACGCGCGAAGCGACGCTGCGCAAGTTCGCGCGCCTGCTGTCGCAGGACTTCGCCTTCAAGACCCTGGTCAGCGAAGGCGACCACGAAACGATTCTCTCGGCCTTCAAGAGCTACAAGCGCCGCCTGCACGCGCAGTGGATGTTCGCACTGAATTTGGAAGGCAAGGTGATGGGTGACTCGCTGCACCCTGACGCCTTCGGCACCGCATTCACGCAACCGGCGCTGGTCGAAGCCGTGGCGGCGAGCGAAACGCAGGAAACATCCAGCATCCAGGTCATCGACGGAAAAGCTTACCAGGTGGTGGTCGTGCCGCTGAAGGCGCCGGAGCCGATCTCCTGGGTCGGCATCGGTTTCGAGATCACCGACTTCGACGCCGCGCAGCTTGAAGAACAGACGCATACGCGTGTCACCCTGGAGTGGCACGCCGCCGGACAGCCGACGCAGCTGCTCGCATCCACGCTGCCCGAGGAGGAGCGCGCGGACTACCTGAAGGCCGCGCCCTCCCCTGCTCCCCACGTGGTGCGCGTGGGCGGCCACGATTACGTCACGGTGCAAACGCCTTTGTACGAGACCCGCCACGGCAACCTGGTGGCCGGCCTGCAGCGTTCGCTGGACGAGGCGCTGGCGGGCTATTACCAGTTGCGGCGCGGCCTGTTCGCGGTGGCGGGCGTGGCCGCCGTCCTTGCCGTCATCGCCGCCCTGCTCATCGCGCGCTCGGTGACGCGGCCGGTGCAGCGCCTGGCCGGCGCGGCCAGGCGGATCAGCGCTGGCCACTACGAGCCCGTCGGCGACGTCGGCGTGCGCGACGAGATCGGCCAGCTGGCCGCGTCCTTCGACGAGATGGTGCGCGGCCTGGTGGAGCGCGACCAGGTGCGCGCCGTGCTGGGCAAGGTGGTGTCGCCCGCCATCGCCGAGGAGCTGCTGGCGCAGCGCGTCGACGTGCAGGGACAGGAGCGCGAGGTGACGGTGCTGTTTTCGGACATTCGCGGCTTCACCAGCCTGTGCGAGGGCCGCGCCCCGCGCGAGATCCTGCAGATGCTCAACGCCTATCTCGGCGAAGTGAGCGCCATCGTGGACGCGCACGGCGGCGTGGTGGACAAGTACATCGGCGACGCGGTGATGGCGCTGTTCGGCGCTCCGCTCGCGCGGCCGGACGATCCGGAGCGCGCGGTGCGCGCGGCGCTGGCCATGCTGGACGCCCTGCCCGCGCTGAACGCGCGCTTCGAGCAGGCGGGCTGGCCGCCGCTGAAGATCGGCATCGGCATCCACACCGGCATCGCCGTGGCGGGGAACGTTGGATCGGAGACGCGCCAGAACTATACGGTGCTGGGCGACACCGTCAATCTCGCCTCGCGGCTAGAAGGCCTGTGCAAGGAATACGACACGCCCCTGATCGTCTCCGAAGCCACCATGGCGCGCTGCCCCGGTCTCGCCTTCCGCGAGCTTGGCACGGCCACGGTCAAGGGCAAGGCGCAGGCCGTGAGGATCTACGCCCGCGCCGCTTAGCCCTGGGCGGCGATGCGCTCGACCTTGGCGTGAAGCTTGTTGATGCCGGAGAGGTAGGCCTTGGCGGAGGCGACAATGATGTCCGGGTCGGAGCCGACCGCGTTCACGATGCGGCCCGCCTTCGACAGGCGCATCGTCACCTCGCCCTGCGACTCGGGTCCGTTGCTGATGGCGTTGATCGAAAACAGCAGCAGCTCGGCGCCGCTCTGCGCTTCCTTCTCGATGGCGTTGACCAGCGCCGCCACCGGGCCGTCGCCCGTCCCTTCCGACGTCACGACGCGCCCGGCGATCACGAAGGACACGGTGGCGTGCGGCTCCTTGCCAGTTTCCGAACGCTGGGCCAGCGAGACGAAGCGATAGTACTCGCCTTCCGCCGCGTGCTCCTCGTCCGACACCAGCGCCATGATGTCCTCGTCGAAGATCTCGGCCTTGCGGTCGGCCAGCTCCTTGAAGCGGGCGAAAGCGGCGTTCACCTCGTTCTCGGAGTCGAGCTCGATCCCCAGCTCCTGCAGGCGCTGCTTGAAGGCGTTGCGGCCCGAGAGCTTGCCCAAGACGATCTTGTTGGCGGTCCACCCCACGTCTTCGGCGCGCATGATCTCATAGGTCTCGCGTGCCTTCAGGATGCCGTCCTGGTGGATGCCGGAAGCGTGCGCGAAGGCGTTCGCGCCCACCACCGCCTTGTTCGGCTGCACCGCGAAGCCGGTGATCTGCGAGACCATCTTGGAGGCCGCGACGATCTGCGTGGTGTCGATGCCCAATTCGAGATTGAAGTAGTCGCGCCGCGTGCGCACCGCCATCACCACTTCTTCCAGCGCGGTGTTGCCGGCCCGTTCGCCCAGGCCGTTGATGGTGCACTCGATCTGGCGCGCGCCGCCCACCATCACGCCGGCCAGCGAGTTGGCAACCGCCAGGCCCAGGTCGTTGTGGCAGTGGACCGACCAGATGGCCTTGTCCGAATTGGGCACGCGCTCGCGCAGGCGGCGGATGGTGGCGCCGAACTGCTCCGGCATCGCATAGCCCACGGTGTCGGGGAAGTTGATGGTGGTCGCGCCTTCCGCGATCACGGCTTCCAGCACGCGGCACAGGAAGTCCTCTTCCGAGCGGCTGCCGTCTTCCGGCGAGAATTCGATGTCATCCGTGTACTGGCGCGCGCAGCGGATCGCCAGCTTGGCCTGTTCCAGCACCTGTTCCGGCTCCATGCGCAGCTTCATCTTCATGTGCAGCGGCGAGGTGGCGATGAAGGTGTGGATGCGCTTGCGCGGCGCGGGCGCCAGCGCTTCGGCCGCGCGCGCGATGTCGCGGTCGTTGGCGCGCGAGAGCGAGCACACGGTCGATTCCTTGACCACCGCGGCGATCGAGCGGATCGCCTCGAAGTCGCCGGGCGAGGCGGCGGCGAAGCCGGCCTCGATCACGTCGACCCGCATCCGCTCCAGCTGGCGCGCGATGCGCAGCTTCTCTTCCTTGGTCATCGATGCGCCGGGCGACTGCTCGCCGTCGCGCAAGGTGGTGTCAAAAATGATGAGGCGGTTCGAGTTCGACATGATGGAGTCCAGATGGCTAACGGCGTTCGCTTTCGTCCACGGGTTCCTCGTCGGTCTGCACGATCGATACCGGCTTGCCCTTCGCGAGGCGCCAGAAGTAGATCACGTAGCCCGACAGGCCGTAGAGCAGGAAAAGTGGCCACAGCACCTTCGGCGGATCGATCGACACGAGGGCGAAGCCAAGCGCGATCAGGAACACGAAGATGAAGGGCACGGATTTTTTGAAGTTCACGTCCTTGAAGCTATAGAACGGAACGTTGGTGACCATGGTCAGGCCGGCGAACAGGGCGACCGACCAGGACACCCAGGGATACTGCACGCCCACCACTTCCAGGTCGTTCATCATCAGCACGTAGCCGGCCACCAGGGCCGCGGCCGAAGGGCTGGGCAGGCCCTGGAAGTAGCGCTTGTCGACCACGTCGATGTTGGTGTTGAAGCGCGCCAGGCGCAGCGCGGCGCCGGCGCAGTACACGAAGGCGGCGATCCAGCCCAGCTTGCCCAGGCCGCGCAGCGACCATTCGTAGATCACCAGCGCCGGGGCGGCGCCGAAGGACACCATGTCCGACAGGCTGTCGTACTGGGCGCCGAATTCGGACTGGGTGTTGGTCAGGCGCGCCACGCGCCCATCCAGGCCGTCGAGCACCATGGCGATGAAGATGGCCCACGCGGCCTGCTCGAAGCGCTGGTTCATCGCCATGACGATCGCATAGAAGCCGCAGAACAGTGCGCCGGTGGTGAAGGCGTTGGGCAGCAGGTAGATGCCGCGGCTCGGCTTACGCTGCACGCCCTCGCCGGCGGGGCGGCGGAATCGGCTGAAGCGCGGCGCACGCGCGGCCTTGGCGAGCTTGGGCTTGCGGCGAGGGAAAGTGGGCATGGTCGTTCTGGTCAAATAAAGATGCCGTCATTATAAGCGGCGGGTTTCGGCGTCCTTACTTGAACCTCACCTTTCCGACCAGATGCATGTTGAGGGTGGTGTCGCCCGGCTCGAAGCTGGGCTCGGCCACTTCCTGGGCCTCGGCCGCGCGCTTGGCGTACATCATCGGGGCCGGGGCGGCGGCGGCCATGTCGGCGCGCGCGTAGTTGCCGCTGCCTTCGAAGTCGACGGTGTCGAGCACCGCGTCCGTCACCGGCCGGCCCATGGCCTTGGCGATGAAGGCGATCCGCTCATTCAGGTTGCGGTAGGTGGCGGCGATGCGCTGCTCGTCCAGGGCGCGTGCCGTCTCCGGCGTCAGGCCGAAGCTCAGGCCGTTCAGCGCCAGCACGCGCTGGGCGGCGGCCACCGTCTTTTGCAGCGCGGCGAGGTTGGTGGTCTTGAGCTCCACGTACTGGCCGACGCGCCACGACGCGGGCAGGCGCGGACGAGACACCGAGGCGAGCGGCTGCGGCTGGCGGTCTTCCGGATAGACCGGGTAGGTGTAGTAGCCGTAGGTTTTCAGCTTGGCCTGGGGGTCGGCCTTGCGCAGGATGTCCATCCCCTCGCGCATCTTGGCGTTCACGCGCGAGGCGGCGGCGGCCTTGTCCTTGTCCTGCTCCTCGACCATCAGGGTGGCGGTGGCCAGGTCGTTGGCCCGGGTGACTTCCCCGAAGGCGGGGACGATGACGAGGGTGCCGGCGGTCGGCACGGTCTGCGCCGGCGCCTGGGCGGCGGCGGTCGCGAGGGCGAGAACGGCGAGCAGCTGTTTGAGGGACATGGCGGGTCTCCGGGAGTGATGAATATCCGTCAAGATACCGCCAAACCCGGGTACACATGGTTCCGGTAATAAATCGTTACAGCGGGAAGAAAACCGGGGCTGCCCCCGGCCTTCTTCCCGAACCGCTTAGTTCTTGGACTGGTCGACCAGCTTGTTCTTGGCGATCCACGGCATCATCGCGCGCAGCT
>DASRUW010000477.1:0-3332 GCA_035655255.1 Telluria sp.
CGCACTTCTTCAACGAAGCCGTCGACGGCGTCGAGATCGGTCCCGGCGTGGGCTCGTGCGGCACCTGCGCCGCCAGCGGCGCGCGCGTGGTGGTGGAAAACATCGCCCAGCATCCCTACTGGGCCGACTACCGCGAGGTGGCCCTGCGCGCAGGCTTGGCATCCTGCTGGTCCGAGCCGATCCGCGGCGCGGCCGGCAAGATCCTCGGCACCTTCGCCATCTACCACCACGAACCGAACTATCCCAGCGCGGCGCACGTGGTGCTGATCGAGCAGGCGGCCCAGCTGGCTGGCATCGCGATCGAACAGGCCCAGGCCGCGCAGGCCCTGCGCGCCGGCGAGGAGCGTTTCCGCAGCTTGTACGACCATGCCCCCGTGGCCTTGTGGGAGCACGACTGGTCCGAGGTGCGGGAAGCCTGCATGCTGCTGGCGGCCGACGGCGTGTCCGATTTGCGCGGCTACCTGCGCGGGCGGCCCGAGGAAGTGGCGCGCCTGGCGCGCCTGGTGCGCGTGGTGGACCTGAACGCCGCGGCACTGGCCCAGATCGGGGGCACCACCAAGGAACGCTCCCGCCTGTCGCTGGCGCAGAACTTCGATCCGGAGTCGCTGGACTGCTTCGTGGACGCCGTCGTGGCGCTGACCTCCGGCTCCGTGCACTTTGCCAGCGAAGGCGCCTTCGTGCGGCTGGACGGGGTGGTGCGCCAGAACCAGGTGACGCTGCTGGTGATGCCGGGCCACGCCAATCTCGATTTCGTGATCGTCTCCACGGTCGACATCACGGAGCGCAAGCGCATGGACGCCGAGCTCCTGATGCTCGCCACCACCGACTTCCTGACCGGCCTGCCGAACCGGCGCGAATTCATGAACCGCCTGGACGACGAACTGGCCCGCCTGCAGCGCAACGTGGACGAACACGCGGCCGTGCTGATGCTCGATATCGACCACTTCAAGACCATCAACGACCGCCACGGCCACGCGGCCGGCGACGCGGTGCTGCGCCACCTGGCCGGCTTGATGCGGGGCGGCCAGCGCAAGATCGACACCCTGGGCCGGGTCGGCGGGGAGGAGTTCGCGGTGCTGCTGCCGGGCGCCGACACCGACGCCGCGGCGGCCTACGCCGAGCGCCTGCGCCAGAAGGTGGCGGACACGCCGCTGCTGGCCGAGGACGGCAGCCAGATCACGATCACGGTGAGCATCGGGATTGCGGAGATCCTGGCCGCGGATGCGGCCGCGGACGCGGCCCTGATCCGGGCGGACAAGGCGCTGTACAGCGCCAAGGAGGCGGGGCGCAACCGGGTCGCTACGCCCCCGGCGGCGCGCGCCGCCTGAAACGGGTCATCCCCGCGAAAGCGGGGACCCCTGGTAGGAAGTTGGCGGCAAGCCTTGGTTCAAGTGGCAGAGCCTCGCATCAGAGGTCCCTGCATGTGGCGGGGATGACGGCTCAGACGGCTTCGGCGGCGGCCTTGGCGCGGGCCTTGCGGCGGCCGCTGAAGGCCCACACCACCAGCATCACCAGGGCCAGGGGCAGCAGCAGCGGGGAGACCAGGGCCGCCAGCACCACCGCGCCGGCCGCCAGGCCGAGGATGGCCACGATGCCCAGCCCGGCGAACAGCATGGCCAGGAACAGGCCGACCGCCGCCAGCACCACGCCGGCAATCAGGAGTCCGGCGCCACCGGCCAGCAGGCCGATCAGGGCACCCAGGGGCCCGCCGACTTCGTCGCCGTCGAACTCGACGTGCATGTCATTCAGGTTCAGGCCGATGTCCCACACCAGCATGGCGAACAGGACCAGGATAGCGACAGCGACAAGCTTTTTCATGACAGGACTCCGGGTAACGTGGTTGGTATGGCTCCACTGTAGGGATGTCTGCATGCGCGAGCGAGCCGATTGCGACGAACTGCATTTTTGACGGGATGAGTGTCGCGGAAAGCGGGCCGGCTGTTGCCGTCGGGAAGACTTGTATTCGGGACCGCGCTGTCTATACTGAATCTCTCACCTGTTGGAGACTGAGCAATGCCGTATCGCCTGGCTTTCCTGGCGCTGGATGATGGCGCGAAGGGCCCGCCCTCCGCGCCGCCGGCCATCCCGCCCATCATCATTACCCCTTATGCGTATGACAAGCCGGCCCCCGCCATCGATCCGCGCCTGCCCCCGCCGGGCCCGCCGCTGATCCCGCCTTCCGCGCCCCGCTGGCGCATGTAAGGTCCCGCAGAACCCGCCGTCGTGGCGGGTTTTGTTTTGGCCCCACAGTTTCGTAGCCGCGCGGGCCGGTCCCTGCTAGTATTTCCGGTGCGCACTAAAATACCAAGGGACACCGATGGAAGACCGCCTGAAACGCCTGGAAGCCGTCCAGACCATGCTGCTGGAGATCGGCCAGCTGTCGACCAGCTGCAGCGACATCACGGAATTCATCCGGGCCGTGCACCGCGAGCTGGGCCGCATCATGTACGCGGCCAACTTCTACGTGGCCCTGGCCGACAAGGAAGAGGGCACGGTGCGCTTCGTGTATTTCGTCGACGAACTCGACCCCACGCCGGACCCGCAGCAGCGCGTGCGCCTGGCCTCGCCCAACGAGTCGCCCACGGCCTGGGTGATCCTGAACCGCCAGCGCCTCGTCATGACGGCCGACGAGCACGTCGCGCGCGAGGTGGACGGCAAGACCTGGGGCGCCGGCAGCACCGCCGAACACTGGATGGGCTGCCCGCTGCTGGACCAGCACCACCAGGCCTTGGGCGCGATGGTGATCCAGAGCTACGACAAGCAGCACACCTACAGCGACGAGGACCAGGCCCTGTTCGTGCAGATCGCCCACCACGTTTCGGTCGCCCTGCAAGGCCTGCAGAGCATGGACCGGCTGGAACGCGCGGTGCAGGAGCGCACCGCCCTGCTCGCGCACGAGGTGGCCGAGCGCCGCCGCGCCGAAGGGGTCCAGCACGCGCTGTACCAGATCGCCAACCTGTCCGCCACCGCGCTCGACGCCGAGAAGCTGTCGGCCAGCCTGCACCAGATCATCAGCGAATTGATCCGCGCGCCGAACTTCCTGATCGCCCTGTATCACCCGGAGACCAAGGAGATCAGCATTCCCTACTTCGTCGACGAGAAGGACGAGGAGGCCCCGGTCAAGCGCTTCCGCTACGGCGTCGGCATGAGCTCCTATGTGCTGTCGACCAAGCAGGCCAGCCTGCACGACCACGACAGCTACGCGCGCCTGCTGGCCGAGGGCCTGATCTCCGAGCCGCTTGGGAACACCGAAATCGCGAGCTGGATGGGCGCGCCCATGCTGGTGCACGAGAAAGCCTATGGCGTCATCATCGTCCAGAGTTACGACCCGG
>DASRUW010000478.1:0-2709 GCA_035655255.1 Telluria sp.
CCTGGTTGGACTTCACGAATTCCTCCAGATGCCGCGTATCCTCGCAGGTGACCCAGCGCGCGGTATGGATGCCGGCGCGCTCGAAGATGGCGTCCACGCCGTATTCGGATTTGAGGCGGTGCTCGACGACTTCGAATTGCAGCTGGCCGACCGCGCCCAGTAGCGCGGCGGTGTCCGCCAGCGGCTCGAACACCTGCACCGCGCCTTCCTCGCCCAGCTGGCGCAGGCCCTTCTGCAATTGCTTGGCCTTGAGCGGGTCGCGCAGGCGCGCGCGGCTGAACAGCTCCGGTGCGAAGTAGGGGATGCCCTTGAACTGCAGCGCCTCGCCTTCGGTGAGCACGTCGCCGATCTGCAGGTTGCCGTGGTTGTGGATGCCGATGATGTCGCCGGCGTAGGCTTCTTCCATGCGCGCGCGTTCGTTGGCCATGAAGGTGACCGCGTTGGCGATCTTCATTTCCTTGCCGGAGCGGCGGTGCTTCACCTTCATGCCCGGCTCGTACTTGCCGGAGCAGACGCGGAAGAAGGCGATGCGGTCGCGGTGGTTAGGGTCCATGTTGGCCTGGATCTTGAACACGAAGCCGCTGAACTGGGATTCGGCCGGATCGACCAGGCGCGTGTCGCCCTTGGCGGTTTCCGCTTCGCGCGGGGCGGGCGGCGGTGCCCAGTCCACCAGCGCACGCAGGATTTCGCGCACGCCGAAGTTGTTGATCGCGGAGCCGAAGAACACCGGCGTCTGGATGCCGGCGAGGAAGGCTTCGAGGTCGAAGCTGGCGCCGGCGCCCTGCACCAGGTCGGTCTCGTCGCGCATGCGCTGCATTTCCATCGGGCAGGTCTGGTTCAGGCCCTCGATCGCCGCGCCGCGCAGCGTTTCCACTTCGCCGGCTTTTTCTTCGCCCGGGCTGAAGCGCAGTACTTCGTCTTCCAGCAGGTGGTACACCCCCTGGAAGCGCTTGCCCATGCCGATCGGCCAGGTGATCGGGGCGCAATGGATCTTCAGTACCGATTCGATCTCGTCCAAGAGTTCGATCGGGTCGCGCACTTCGCGGTCCAGCTTGTTGACGAAGGTGATGATGGGCGTGTTGCGCAGGCGGCAGACTTCCAAGAGCTTGATGGTCTGGTCTTCCACGCCGTTGGCGGCGTCGATCACCATCACCGCGGCGTCCACCGCGGTCAGCACGCGGTAGGTGTCTTCCGAGAAATCCGAGTGGCCGGGGGTGTCGAGCAGATTGATCACGCAGTCGCCGTAGCCGAACTGCATCACCGAGCTGGCGACGGAGATGCCGCGCTGCTTTTCGATGTCCAGCCAGTCGGAGGTGGCGTACTTGCCGCTCTTGCGCGCCTTCACCGTGCCCGCCATCTGGATCGCGCCGCCGAACAGCAGCAGCTTTTCGGTCAGCGTGGTCTTGCCCGCGTCGGGGTGCGAGATGATGGCGAAGGTGCGCCGTTTCTTGGCGGCGAGGGAGAGCAGTGCGGTATCGGTCATGGGTGTGTTGCGCGGCAGACTGGCGCGGCGGCCAAAGGGCGCTATTGTACCGCGTTGGGCGGGCGGAAGATAACCGTGACGCTCAATCCGGCCCCAGTCTCGCCCACAGCAAACCGCAGCTCCGCCGCGTGGATTTCGGCGATGCGTTTCACGATCGACAGCCCCAGCCCGCTGCCGCTGGCAGCGGTGCCTGGTGGCCGGTAGAAGCGCTGCGAGATTTTTGCCAGTTCTTCCGGCGACAGGCCGGGTCCGTTGTCGGTGACGGAAATGCCGGGATGGCCGTCGATCATGCCCACGCGCACCGTGACCAGCGTGCCTGCCGGGGTATGGCGCACCGCGTTGTCGATCAGGTTGCGCAGCAGGATGCGCAGCAGCGCGGGCAGCCCGCGCACGGCGATGCTGTTCTCTGCCGCGAGCTCGATGTGCACGTTCTTGTCCAGCGCCGCCGGCGCCTGCTCGGCGACGATTTCGCCGGCGAGTTGGCGCAGCGGGCAGGTTTCCGTCGCGTTTTCCCTGGCGCTGTCGAGCCGGGCCAGCGTCAGCAGTTGCTCGATCAGGTGCGTGGCGCGGTCGCAGCCGGCCACCGCGCTGTCCAGTGCGTGGATGCGTCCGGCCTGGTCGCTGGCGCCGCGCGCCACCTGGGCTTGCGCCTTGATCGCGGCGATCGGGGTGCGCAGTTCGTGCGCGGCATCGGCGGTGAAGCGCCGTTCGTTGTCGAAGCTGTCCTGGATGCGCACGAACAAGCGGTTCAGCCGCTCGATCAGCGGGATCACCTCCGCGGGTGCGGTGGCCGCGTCGAGCGGCACCAGGTTGTCCGGTTCCCGGCGCTCCACCTGCTGCGCGAGGTCGGTGAGCGGTCGCAGCGCGTTCGTCACCGCCAGCCAGAGCAGGATGGCGAGCAAGGGCAGCGCGATCCCCAGCGGCAGCAGCAGGTTGCCCGCGATCTCCTGCGCCAGGCGTTCGCGCGTGTCCGCGCGTTCGGCGACATGGATCAGGTGCACGCCGGCGTCATCCCAGGTGCTGAACACGCGCCAGGGATGGCCGTCGATGGTACGGTTGCTGAAGCCGTGGTCGATGTCGGCCAGCGGCTGCTGCGGGGCATTGGCGGAATGGAGACGCAATCTCTGGCCGTTTTCCCAGATCTGGAAGGCGACGTGGCGCGAATACTTGTGCAGTTGCGGGGCATGGTCGGTGTCGATCTCCTCCAGTTCGTGCGAGGATTGCGC
>DASRUW010000479.1:0-9414 GCA_035655255.1 Telluria sp.
CTACATGGTCAACGCCCAGGGCGCCAAGCTGACCGGCTACCAGGCCAACGACCGCGGCGTGCTGCTCAAGGGCGCGCCGGTGCCGATCCAGATCAACACCCAGGACCTGTCGCCGATCGCCACCGGCCACGTCTCGACCCAGATCAACCTCGACTCGGGCAGCACCGTGCCGACCACGGTGCCGTTCAACGAGAACGACCCGAGCAGCTATAACAAGCAGACCCCGGTCGACGTCTACGACACCCTCGGCAACCCGCACGTGATGTCGATGTACTACGTGAAGACCAGCGCCGGCACCTGGGACGTGTACGTCGCCAGCGACGGCGTGGAGATCACCAACAAGGCCGTGGCCCAGACCTCCGAAACCGACCCGGACTGCGTGGCCGCGCGCGCCGCCTATGCCACTTCGCTGACGGTGGTGCCGCGCGACCAGGCCGCCATCGACGCGACCTCGCAGGCCGCCATCGACTACGCCACCGTGGCCGGCAACGTGGTCGCGGCCGCAGCCGCCACCGCCGGCGCCACCGCCGAGCAGCAGCAGGCCATCATCGACGCCGCCGCCTCGGCCGGCGCCACGGCCGGCATCAACACCGAACAGATCGACGCCCTGATCTCCGCCGCCGTGCACGTGCCGCCGGTGCGCGTGGGTCACCTGAACTTCGACTCCAACGGCGCCCTCTCCACCGCCCTGATGGCGCCCCAGACCCTGCCGCTGACGGTCGCGCTGCCGATCTATCCGCCCACCGGCGCCGCGCCGTCGCTGTCGATCCAGCTCGGCTTCTCCGGCTCGACCCAGTACGGCGCGGCCACCAGCGAAAAGCGCACCACCCAGGACGGCTACACGGCCGGTCACCTGCAGCGCTTCTCGGCCGGTTCGGACGGCATCATCCTCGGCCAGTACTCGAACGGCCAGTCGCAGCCGCTGGGCCAGATCGTGCTGGCCAACTTCGACAACCCGAACGGCCTGTCCCCGCTGGGCAACAACGCCTGGGCCGAGACCTCGACCTCGGGCGTGCCCCTGATCGGCACGCCGAACTCCGGCTCGCTCGGCGTGCTGCAGTCGTCGGCGGTGGAAAACTCGAACGTGGACTTGACGGCGGAGCTGGTCAACATGATCACCGCGCAGCGCGTCTACCAGGCCAACGCGCAGACCATCAAGACCCAGGACTCGGTCCTGCAGACGCTGGTGAACCTGCGCTAAGGGCGCGAAGGCTGAACCGTCATGGACCGCCTCGTCTACACCGTCGCCTCCGGCGCCAAGCACATCCTGGAGCAGCAGGCGACGACCTCGCACAACCTGGCCAACGTCACGACGACCGGCTTCAAGGCGCAGATCGACGCCTTCCGGGCGGTGCCGGTGCAGGGGGAGGGCCTGCCCACGCGCGCCTTCGTGGTCAATGCGACGGTGGGCGCGGACTTCTCCTCCGGCCCCCTGCAGATCACGGGGCGCGACCTGGACGTCGCGGTCAAGGGGCAGGGCTGGATCGCGGTCCAGATGCCCGACGGGACCGAGGCCTACACCCGCAACGGCGCCTTGCAGATGAGCCCGAACGGCCTGCTCACCACGGCCAGCGGGCTGCCGGTGGCCGGCGACGGCGGGCCGATCACGATTCCGCCGGAAGTCACGGTGGCCATCGGCGGGGACGGCACCGTGTCGACCATCGCCACCACCACCAAGCCGGGCGCGCCGACCACGCTCGGGCGCCTGAAGCTGGTCAACCCGCCGGAGCGGGACCTGGTGCGCGGCGACGACGGCCTGTTCCGGCTGCGCGACGGCAGCGCCGCCAACTCCGACCCCAACGTGGTGGTCGCGGGCGGGGCGCTGGAAGGATCGAACGTCAATCCGGTCGATTCCATGGTCAACATGATCTCGCTCGCGCGCTCGTTCGAGACCCAAATGAGCCTGCTCAAGAACGCCGAGAATAACGAGGCGAAAGCGACGCAGATCCTCGCTTTGGGTTGATGAGCCTGCGCGCATAATCTCTCCAAGCTGTCCGCCGTCCCCGCGCCTGCGGTCATCGATTCCCGCCTCCGCGGGAATGACGGCTAACCGGAGAAGATCATGATTCGTTCCCTTTTCATCGCCAAGACCGGCCTGGAAGCCCAGCAGACCCAGCTCGACGTCATCACCAACAACCTGTCCAACGTCAGCACCAACGGCTTCAAGCGTTCGCGCGCGGTGTTCGAGGACCTGCTGTACCAGAATGTGCGCCAGCCCGGCGCCCAGTCCTCGCAGCAGACCAACCTGCCGTCCGGCCAGCAGATCGGCACCGGCGTGCGGGCCGTCGCCACCGAGCGCATCTTCACGCAGGGCAATCCCCAGCAGACCGGCAACGACAAGGACCTGATGGTCAACGGTAACGGCTTCTTCCAGGTCCTGCTCCCGGACGGCACCACGGCCTACACCCGCGACGGCTCGTTCCAGAAGGATGCCAACGGCCAGCTCGTGACCTCGTCCGGCTACGTGATCCAGCCGGCCATCACGATTCCGGCCAACGCCCAGTCGATCACGGTGGCCAAGGACGGCACCGTATCCGTCACGCTGCCCAACACCACCACGCCGACCCAGGTCGGCACCCTGCAGCTGTCCACCTTCGTCAATCCGGCCGGGCTGGAAGCGAAGGGCGAGAACCTGTACGTGGAAACCGGGGCCTCCGGCAACGCCAACACCAACACCCCGGGCACCAACGGCGCCGGCGTGATCCTGCAGGGCTATGTCGAATCGTCCAACGTGAACGTGGTCGAGGAGATGGTCAACATGATCCAGACCCAGCGCGCCTACGAAATCAACAGCAAGGCCATCACCACCTCGGACCAGATGCTGCAAAAGCTGGCCCAGCTGTGATGGGAACCGTCATGAACCGCCTGCTTCCCCTGACCCTCGTGCTGCTGGCGCTGGCCGGCTGCGCCACCACGCCCAGCACCATCGTCGCCGTGCCGACCAGCGCGCGCCCGGTGCCGCCGGACGACACGGCGCAGGCCGCCAACGGCGCCATCTTCCAGCTGGCCCAGTACCGGCCCCTGTTCGAGGACCGCCGCGCGCGCCACGTGGGCGACACCCTGATCGTCAGCATCGACGAGAACACCAGCGCCAACAAGACCGGCTCCAGCTCGGGCAGCAAGACCGGCTCGGCCAGCTTCACGGCGCCGGGCGTGCTGTCCTCGCGTTTCGGGTCCACCGTGTCGAGCACGGCCGACTCCAAGTTCGCCGACGCCGACAAGCAAAGCGCCAGCAACACCTTCACCGGCACCATCGCCGTCACGGTCACCGAAGTGCTCTCGAACGGCAACCTGATCGTGGCCGGCGAAAAGCAGGTGGCCATGAACAAGGGGATCGAATTCATCCGCTTCTCCGGCATGGTCAACCCGGACAGCATCTCGGCCAACACCGTCTCCTCGACCCAGGTCGCGGACGCGCGCGTCGAGTACCGCACCAACACCCGCCTGGACCGCGCCGAGATGAACTCCATGCTCGCGCGCTTCTTCCAGTCCGTGCTGCCGTTCTGAGGAGGACACCATGCGCTACGCATTCGCCGCATTCGGCCTGGCCTGCGCCCTCGCGGGCGGGGCGGCCCAGGCCGAACGCCTCAAAGACCTGGCCTCGATCGCCGGCGTGCGCGAGAACCAGCTGACCGGCTACGGCATCGTGGTCGGCCTGGACGGCACCGGCGACCAGACCACCCAGACCCCGTTCACGGTGCAGTCCATCCTCGCCATGCTGCAGCAGCAGGGCGTGACCCTGCCGGCCGGGACCAGCCTGCAGCTCAAGAACGTGGCTGCCGTCAGCGTGACCACCTCGCTGCCCGCCTTCGCGCAGCCGGGCCAGACCATCGACATCACCGTGTCCTCGATCGGCAACGCCAAGAGCCTGCGCGGCGGCACCCTGATCATGACCCCGCTGAAGGGCGCGGACGGCCAGATCTACGCCATGGCGCAAGGGAACGTGCTGGTGGGCGGCGTCGGCGCCCAGGCCGGCGGCACCCAGACCGTGGTCAACCACCTTGCGGTCGGCAAGATCGCCAACGGCGCCACGGTCGAACGGGCCGTGCCGGTCGCCCTCGGCAAGGACAACCAGATCCGCCTGGAGCTCAAGCAGACCGACTTCGCCACCGCGGCCAAGGTGGTCGAGGCGATCAACAACCAGTTCGGCCCGAGCGTGGCCACGGCCCTGGACGGGCGCGTGATCCGCGTGCTGACCCCGTCGTCGTCCGACCAGCGCGTGGCCTTCATCGGTCTCCTGCAGAACATCGACGTCGCGCCCGACCTCGGGATGGCGAAGGTGATCATGAACGCGCGCACCGGCTCGGTGGTGATGAACCAGGCCGTGACGCTCGACCCGTGCGCCATCTCGCACGGCAACCTGTCGGTCACCATCTCGAGCGATCCGCAGGTGAGCCAGCCGGCCCCGTTCTCGGGCGGGAAGACGGTGGTCACCCAGAACACCAGCGTGGAAGTGAAGAAGGATCCGGGCAAGGTGGTCATGGTCAAGGGCGGCGCCTCGCTGGCCGAGGTGGTCAAGGCGATGAACGCCATCGGCGCCTCGCCCCAGGACCTGCTGTCCATCCTGCAGGCGCTGAAGGCCGCCGGTTCGCTGCACGCGGAACTGGAAATCATCTGAGGCCGCCGTGATCAAGCAGACCGACCTGTCCGGCAAGCTGGCCTTCGACGCGAAGGGGCTGGGCGATCTGCAGCGCGCTGCGCACGGCAATTCGCCGGAAGCGCTGCGCGGCGCGGCCACGCAATTCGAAGCCATGTTCGTCAACATGATGCTCAAGTCCATGCGCGACGCCACGCCGCAGGACGGCATGTTCGACAGCCAGGAAACCAAGACCTTCACCACCATGCTGGACCAGCAGCTGTCCCAGACCATGGCCAAGCGCGGCGTGGGCCTGGCCGACGTGCTGGTGCGCCAGCTGTCGGCCAGCCAGCAGGCCCTGGCCGTGTCCAACGACACGCCGGCCGCCAATCCCGGCACGCCGTTCGCGCCGCACCGCATCAGCGACAGCGCCAAGCGCGCCGAGACGAAGCTCGAGCCGCTGGCCGCGAGCGGCGGCGGTGCGAAATCGAAGGCCCCGCACATCCAGGCCTTCCAGGACAAGCTGGCCGCGCACGCCGAGGAAGCGGCGCGCGTGACCGGGGTGCCGGCCAAGTTCATGCTCGGCCAGGCCGCCCTGGAATCGGGCTGGGGCCGGCACGAGATCCGCAACGCCGACGGCAGCGCCAGCCACAACCTGTTCGGCATCAAGGCCGGCAAGGACTGGAAGGGCAAGGTCACCACCGCCGTCACCACCGAATACGTGCACGGCGTGCCGCACACCAGGGTGGAGCGCTTCCGCGCCTACGACAGTTACGCCGACAGCTTCAAGGACTACGCGCGCCTGCTGGCGAGCAATCCGCGCTACCAGCAGGTGCTGGCCCACGGCGGCGACGCCGCCAGCTTCGCCCATGGCTTGCAGAAGGCCGGCTACGCCACCGACCCCTTCTACGCCACCAAGCTGACCCGCATCATCAAGCAGCACCTTATTGGTTGACGGCAATGCATCTTATCAACCTATCATCAAGTTTCCTGAAAAGCGGTCGTTAACAGGGCATCAAGGAGGGGTTTCACCATGGCAGCGAGCATTCTGAGTATCGGCAAGAGCGGGTTGTATGCCGCTCAGCTCGGCCTGGCCACGACCGGTCACAACATCGCCAACGCCAATGTGCCCGGCTACTCGCGCCAGCTGGTGGTGCAGGCCTCCGCCCCGGCCCAGGACCTCGGCTTCGGCTTTCTCGGCAGCGGCACGGAAGTGGCCCAGATCCAGCGCTATTCGGACGAGTTCCTGAACGCCCAGGTGCGCACGGCCCAGGCCTCCAAGAGCTCGCTCGACTCCTTCGAAGCCCAGATTTCCCAGGTCGACGACCTGATGTCGGACACCTCGTCCGGCCTGTCGCCGGCCCTGCAGGACTTCTTCAAGGGCGTGCAGGACGTGGCCTCCAACCCGGCCTCGTCGGCCTCGCGCCAGGCCCTCCTGTCGACGGCCGACGCGCTGGCCGCGCGCTTCCAGGCCATGAACGGGCGCCTGCAGGAGGTGCGCGACGGGGTCAACACCGAGATCACGACCAGCGTCACCCTGATCAATTCCTACGCCAGCCAGATCGCCGACCTGAACGACAAGATCGCCGGCTTTTCCGACCGCCTCAATTCCTCGCCCAACGACCTGCTCGACCAGCGCGACCAGCTCGTGGCCGAGCTGAACAAGCTGGTCAAGGCCACCGTGGTGGCGGGCGACAAGAACAGCGTGACGGTCTCGATCGGCAAGGGCTACCCGCTGGTGGTGGGCAAGAAGGCCTTCGAGCTGGCCGCGACGCATTCGCCCACCGACCTCACGCGGGTCGAGATCGGCTACCAGACGGCGGACCGGGTCACCGTGCTGGCCGAGGACGCGCTCTCCGGCGGCCAGCTGGGCGGCCTGCTGCAGTTCCGCTCCGAGTCGCTCGACCGGGTGCAGAACTCGCTGGGCCGCATCGCGATCGGCCTGGCCTACCAGTTCAATGCCCAGCACCGCCTGGGCCAGGACAACAACGGCGAGCTGGGCGGCGAGTTCTTCCACCAGGCCGACGCCTATGTGGGCGCCTCCATCAACAACAGCACCGCCAGCACGGCCGCGGTCAGCGCCGTGGTGGCCGATCCGAACGCGCTGTCCCAGAGCGACTACAGCCTCAACTTCGACGGCAGCAACTACGTGCTGACCCGCCTGTCGGACAAGCACCAGACCGTCATCGCCACGCCGCAGAGCGGCCCGCAGCGGGTCGACGGGATCGACATCACCGTCAGCGGCGCGGCCGTCAGCGGCGACGCCTTCGTGATCCGCCCGACCATCCAGGGCGCGTCCCAGTTCGCCGTCACCCTGACCGACCGCAACAAGATCGCCGCCGCCGCTCCGATCACGACCTCGGCCCCGCTGTCCAACACCGGCACCGGCACCATCGACGCCGGCGCCGTCAACAGCGCCTACGTCGGCAACCAGCTGGCCGCGCCCGTCACGCTCAGCTACGACGCCGCGACCAGCACCTTCAGCGGCTTTCCGCCAGCGGCCGCGATCGTCGTGACCGACAGCAGCGGCGCCAGCACCACCTATCCGCCCGGCACCCCGCAGGTGCCGTTCACGGCCGGGGCCACGGTCAGCTTCGCCGGCATCGACGTCAAGCTCGACGGCCAGCCGGCCAACGGCGACAGCTTCACCATCGCGCCCAACGCCGCCGGCGTGGGCGACAACCGCAACATGCGCCTGCTGGGCGACCTGCAGACCAAGAACGTGCTGGACAACGGCAGCGCGACCTTCCAGGGCGCCTATGCCGAGATGACCAGCTACGTCGGCAACAAGACGCGCGAAGTCCAGGTCAACGCCAAGGCCGCGGCCAGCCTGTACGAGCAGGCCTCGACCGCGCAGCAGAGCGTGTCCGGCGTGAACCTGGACGAGGAAGCCGCCAACCTGCTGCGCTACCAGCAGGCCTACCAGGCGGCCGGCAAAGTCATGCAAATCGCCAGCACGTTGTTCGACGCGCTGCTGTCCATCGGAGCACGATAATCATGTTACGCGTCAGCACCCGCACCGTTTACGAATCCGGCACCACCCAGCTGTCGTCGCTGCAGGCGCAGATCGCGCGGACCCAGCAGCAGCTCTCGACCAACCGCCGCATCCTGTCGCCCTCGGACGACCCGATCGCCTCGGCGCGCGCGCTGGAAGTGACCCAGTCGCAGTCGATCAACACCCAGTACGCCACCAACCGCCAGAACGCGCGCACCTCGCTGTCGCAGGTGGAGCTGGCGCTGCAGGGCACCACCTCCCTGATCCAGGACGTGCAGACCCTGACGGTCAACGCCGGCAACGGCTCGCTGACCCAGGCCGACCGCGAATCGATCGCCACCGAGCTCGAAGGCCGGCTGCAGGACCTGCTGGGCCTGGCCAACACCTCGGACGGCGCGGGCAGCTACCTGTTCTCCGGCTTCAAGTCGACCACCCAGCCGTTCACCCTGACCGCCACCGGCGCGCAATACCACGGCGACCAGGGCCAGCGCGAGCTGCAGGTGGGGTCTTCGCGCAAGGTGCCGATCTCCGATTCCGGTTCCTCCGTGTTCGAGTCCAACCCGACCGGCAACGGCTATTTCGAGACGGCGGCGGACGCGGGCAACGCCGCGCGCGGCGGCTCCGGCATCATTTCCTCCGGCACGGTGGCCGATGCGACCCTGCTGACGGGTCACAATTATGCGATCGATTTCGCGGTCGCCAACGGCAGCACCACCTATACCGTGACCGACACCACCACCGGCCTGCCGGTGACGGCGGCGCCGGTGGCGTTCCAGGAGGGGCAGCAGATCAGCTTCGACGGCCTGGCGTTCGACATCAAGGGCCAGCCGGCGGACGGCGACAAGTTCACGGTCGCGCCTTCGCAGCGGCAATCGATCTTCACCACCCTGACCAACCTGCTGGGCGCCTTGCGCACGCCGGCCAACGGCGCCACCGGCGTGGCCCAGCTGACCAACTCGCTCAAGTCGGCCAGCGACAATCTCAACAATTCCCTGGACAACGTGCTGTCGGTGCGCGCCTCGATCGGCTCGCGCCTGAAGGAGATGGATTACCTGGACAGCACCGGCGACGACCTCAACATCCAGTATGCGTCCACGCTGTCGCAGCTGCAGGACCTGGACACGGTGGCGGCGATCTCGGAATTCTCGCAGCAGCAGTTCACGCTGGAAGCGGCGCAAAAATCCTTCAAGACCCTGACCGGCCTGTCCCTCTTCAACTTCATCGGCTGATTCCCGGCCACGGGGTCCGGCACCGGACCTCGGTTTCTTTCTGCTCAACATTTCCTGCCATGGCTGCGCGCCAATCGGCGGTTTCGTGCCGCCCCGGCGCGCGCTTTTGCGGTTTCCTGCCGTGTGCCGCGCGGTAAAGTGCTGCGGACTCCGCCGCGTCCGGCCACAAGCCGCCGACGCCCCCGACGCCCATCCGCGGCGTCCCCAGTTCCGCGCTTGATCCCACTATTTTCGATTCCAACCGAGAAGGCACACACACATATGAAGCAGAAGCATTGCCACCCATCCGCGCCGCGCGCCACGGCGCTGGCCATCGCCGCCATGCTGGCGGCCCAGCCGGCGTTCAGCCAGGCCCAGCCCGAGGCTGCCGGCGAGGCCCAGCCCGCCGTCTCGAAGGCCGATGCCTCGGCCAACGCGGCCATGGAAAAAGTGATCGTCACCGGCACCCGGAAGGTGGGCACCCGCGTGCGCGACAGCGCGGCTCCGATTTCCGTCGTCGATTCGTCCGACCTGCTGCAGACCGGCGCCAGCAATCTGTTCGATGCCATGACGGCGCTGGTGCCGTCCTATAATTCCCAGGCGCTGGCCGGCCGCATCGGGGCCATGATCCGCTC
>DASRUW010000480.1:0-2984 GCA_035655255.1 Telluria sp.
GAGCGGCGCGACCGAGGGCATCCAGACCGCGGTGCTGTCGGCGTTGTGCGCCGTGCGCGAAGGACGGGTGCGGGGCCGCCTGGCCCTGTACGGCGCCACCGAGCACAAGGCCGTGCCGGAAGCGCTGGCGCACTGGAACCGCATCCTCGGCACCGATCTCGAACTGCGCGCGATCCCGGTCGACGAGCATGGCCGGCACCGGCTCGACCTGCTGCGCGAACTGGCCCCGCAGGCAGCCTTCGTCTGCACCATGGCCGCCAACAACGAAACCGGCGTCGTGTCCGACCTGGCCGGCATCGAACAGGTGCTGAACGAATGCGCGCCGCAGGCGCTGTGGATGGTCGACTGCGTGCAGGCGCTGGGCAAACTGCCGCTGGCGCTGGAGCGCACGCGCATCGACTACGCGCCCTTCTCCGGTCACAAGCTGTACGCGCCGAAAGGCATCGGCATGTTGTACGTGCGCCCCGGCGCTCCCTTCACCGCGCTGATGATGGGCGGCGGGCAGGAAGCCGGGAGCCGCAGCGGCACCGAGAACATGGCCGGCATCGCCGCGCTGGGCGCCGTGCTGGCGGCACTGGAAGCGGGCGGCACCTTCCGCTCGATGGATGAACTGAGCGCGATGCGCGAGCGGGTTGCCACGGCCTTGCGCTCGGCCTTCCCGGGCGTGGTGTTCAACATGCCCTTCGAGCTGTCCCTGCCGACCACGGTCAACTTCTCCGTTCCGGGCGTGACGAGCCGCGAATTGCTGGAACTGTTCGACGCGGCCGGCGTTCGGGTCAGCTCGGGCTCCGCCTGCTCCGCGGCCAAGGCCACGCCCAGCCACGTGCTGGAAGCCATGGGCCTGCCCTGCTGGCGCAGCGCGTCGGCGGTGCGCCTGTCCTTCGGACCCTGCACGGAGCCAGCCCTGATCGAGGCGGCCTGCGCGCGCATCGAGCGCTGCGGCGCCATCCTGAGCGCCCGCGCGGCCGAACCGGCGCCGCTGGCTGCCATTACGCACTTCGTGGCGGACGGCGCCTGCAGCTGGATCCTGGCCGATCCGGACGCGCGGGTGTGCGCCATCGTCGATCCGGCGCCGGCGCTGGCCGAGCGCCTGGCAGCCTTGGTGCGCGCGTCCGGCTGCAGCGTGCGGGCCGTGCTGTCGACTACCGCCAACGCCGAGGGCCGCGTGACGCTCGCGCGCACGCTCGGCATCGGGCACGACACCGATACGTATGGCTGGCCGCATGGCCACGACATCGTCGCGCTGGCTGACCGGCGCCCGGCGCCCGCGCTGACCGTCGGCCGCCTCAGCTTGGCCCGCCTGGCTTCGCCCGGCTGCGCGGAAGTGGCTTTCCTCGCCGGCGTCGACGCGGCCGGCGTGCTGGCCGGAGCGGGACTCCACTATGTGTTCGTGGCCGGCGCGGCTTCCGCGGTGCGTGCGCCGCAGCTCACCTCCTTGCTCGGACCGGATACGCTGTTGTGCTGCGCCGAAGACGAAGGCGCCGTGCCTTGTGCCGCGACGGCGGCGCCCACGACGTCCGGGGTGCCGGCCCAGCTGGACGCGGCCGACCTGGCGCGCTTCCTGGAAGCGCATCCGGACGCGTTGCTGGTCGATGTGCGCGAGCCGCACGAACGGATGGCCGGTCCGGCGCCGGCCTGGCGCGGACGCGCGGCGGCGCACGTGCCGCTGTCCCAGCTGGTTGCACACCTGCCGGGCTGGCTGCGCGCGGAGCAGCGTCCGCTGGTGTTCTTCTGCCGCAGCGGGAATCGCAGCGCGCGTGCGGCCCTGTGCCTGCACCGCCTCGGTTACCGCCAGGCGTATCAGCTGTGCGGCGGCCTGGCGCTGAACACCGTCCTGCTCGAAGAGGCCGCGGCGGCCTGAATCAGTCGTGCAGCTCGTCGCCGTCCAGCGGCGGCAGCGGCACCGCGTCCTCCTGCGCGGGGTGGTGCACGGATTCGATGAACACCCGCCGCACCTTGGGAAAGCGTTCCTTGATTCCGGCATCGATGGCGCGGAACAGGTCGTGCACCTGTCCGCGCCCGGCCGCGGCGGCGACGTGCACGCTGATGTTCACCAGGATGACGTCCGGTCCCATGTGCATGGTCAGGATTTCGTTCACCTCGTCGACCCCGCGCTGCGCTTCGAGCAGGGCGCGGATACCGGCCACCACTTCAGGATTCGCGCTCTCCCCGATCAGGAGGCTCTTGGTTTCGCGCGCCAGCCAGAAGGCGGTTCCGGCCAGGATCGCGGCGATGCACAGCGAGGCCGCGCCGTCCCAGAAGGACGAGCCGGTCGCCTGGCCCAGCGCCACGCCGGCCAGCGCCACCACCAGGCCAAGCAGGGCCGCACTGTCCTCGAACAGGACGGTGAAGGTGGTCGGATCCTTGGCGCGCTGCACCGCTTCCACGTAGCCGCGCTCACCCTTGGAACGGCGGAACTCGCGGAAGGCGATCCACCAAGAGCCCCCCTCGAACACCATTGCGGCGACGATGACGATGTAGTTGACGTGGACTTCGCGCACCGTCCCCGGATGGCGCAGCCGGTGCACGCCCTCGTAGAACGACACCCCGGCGCCGAGCGCAAAGACGAGCAGCGCCACCACGAAGCTCCAGAAGTAGATCTCCTTGCCGTGCCCGAAGGGAAAGCGCTGGTCCGGCGGCAGCCGGGCGCGCCGCATCCCGTACAACAGCAGGATTTCGTTCCCGCAATCGACCAGGGAGTGCACGCCTTCGGACAGGATGGCGGAACTGCCGGTGTCGGCTGCGGCGCCGAATTTGCTGATGGCGATCAGGGCATTACCCGCCAACGCGGCGTACACCGCCCTGCCTGCGCCATCCGCCATCGTTCGCCTCCGCCATATGCCCGGACCCAGTATAGGGCGGGCCATGGCGCGCACGATTCAGTTCAACTTGAGACAAGTCGCGCACACTTGTTCAATTTGAGACATTTTCAACTTTTTAGCCACAATGGATGCACGTCGCGCTCGCGCCATCAAACCGGTTGA
>DASRUW010000481.1:0-8661 GCA_035655255.1 Telluria sp.
GTGCGCCACCAGGCCGTCGTGGCCCGTGTACAGCACGGGATAGTGCGGGGCCAGGCGGCGCGCGATGTAGTTCGCGTTCAGGATGGCGGTCTCGGTGGCGGCGGTCAGGCCCGCGCCGCCCATCATGGCGATGTACATCCAGGAGATCGGCAGGATCGAGGCCGAGCCGAAGGCTGCCGCCGACACCGCGCCGATGCCGTCCGCGCTGCGCTCGTAGCCGGTGGAGAGCTGGTTCGGCAGGAACTTGGCCAGGTGCGCGCCCACGCCGATCGGGCCCACGCCGGGACCGCCGCCGCCGTGCGGAATGCAGAAGGTCTTGTGCAGGTTCAGGTGCGACACGTCGCCGCCGAAGATGCCGGGGCCGGCCACGCCGACCAGCGCGTTCATGTTGGCGCCGTCGATGTAGACCTGGCCGCCGTGGCCGTGCACGATTTCGCACAGCTGGGCGATGCCTTCCTCGAACACGCCGTGGGTGGACGGGTAGGTCACCATCACGCAGGCCAGGTCCTTGGAGTACTGCTCGGCCTTGGCCTTCAGGTCGTCCAGGTCGACGTTGCCGTTCTCGTCGCAGGCCGTGACCACCACCTTCATGCCGACCATGCTGGCCGAGGCGGGGTTGGTGCCGTGGGCGGAGGACGGGATCAGGCAGATGTTGCGGTGGCCTTCGCCGCGCGATTCATGGTACTTCTTGATCACCAGCAGGCCCGCATATTCGCCCTGCGAGCCGGCGTTCGGCTGCAGCGACACGGCGGCGTAGCCGGTGACGGCGCACAGCATCTGTTCCAGCTGGTCGATCATCTCGCGGTAGCCCACGCACTGGTCGGCCGGCACCAGCGGATGCATGTTGGAGAATTCGGGCCAGGTCACCGGGATCATTTCGGCGGTGGCGTTGAGCTTCATGGTGCAGGAACCGAGCGGGATCATGGTGCGGTCCAGGGCCAGGTCCTTGTCCGCCAGCGCGCGCAGGTAGCGCAGCATTTCGTGCTCGGCGTGGTAGCGGCTGAAGGTCGGGTGGGTCAGGTAGGCGCTCGTGCGGGCCAGGGCGGCCGGATATTCCGCGTCCACCGCCGCTTCGACCGCGCCGAAGTCCGGCTCGGTCTTGCCGCTCAGGCCATCGGCGAAGATGGACCACAAGAGCGACAGGTCGTCGCGCGTGGTGGTCTCGTCGAGCGACAGGCCGACGTGATTGGCGTCGATGCGGCGCAGGTTCACGCCCTTGGCCACGGCCACGGCGTGCAGCTGCTCGGCGCGCTCGGTGGCGACGGTCAGGGTGTCGAAGAAGGTCTCGTTGGCCAGCTTGTAGCCGAGTTGCTTGAGGTTCGTGGCCAGCACGGCGGTGTAGCGGTGCACGCGCTCGGCGATGCGCTTCAGGCCTTGCGGGCCGTGGTAGACGGCATACATCGACGCCATCACGGCCAGCAGCACCTGCGCGGTGCAGATGTTGGAGGTGGCCTTCTCGCGGCGGATGTGCTGTTCGCGCGTCTGCAGGGCCAGGCGGTAGGCCGGGTTGCCCTGGGCGTCGATGGTCACGCCGACCAGGCGGCCCGGCATGCTGCGCTTGTATTCGTCGCGGGTGGCCATGTAGCCGGCGTGCGGGCCGCCGAAGCCGAGCGGCACGCCGAAGCGCTGGGAGTTACCGACCACTACGTCGGCGCCCCATTCGCCCGGCGGCGTGAGCAGGGTCAGGGCCAGCAGGTCGGCCGCGGCCACCACCAGGGTGCCGGCCGCGTGCAGCTTTTCCACGGCGGCGCGGTAGTCGCGCACTTCGCCGTTCACGCCCGGGTACTGCAGCAGCACGCCGAAGCAGGGCTCGGACAGGTTGGCCAACTCGGAGGCCTTCACCGTGCGCACCTCGACGCCGATCGGCTTGGCGCGGGTCTCGATCACTTCGCGCGTCTGCGGCAGCACGTCGTCGGCCACGTAGAACACGTTGGAGGCGGACTTGCTCACGCGCTGGATCAGCGTCATGGCCTCGGCCGCGGCCGTGCCCTCGTCAAGCATGGAGGCATTGGCGATGGCCATGCCGGTCAGGTCGGTGATGGTCTGCTGGAAGTTCAGGATCGCTTCCAGGCGGCCCTGCGAGATCTCCGGCTGGTAGGGCGTGTAGGCCGTGTACCAGGCCGGGTTCTCGAAGATATTGCGCAGCACGACCTTCGGGGTGAAGGTGTTGTAGTAGCCCTGGCCGATGTAGGACTTGAGCACCTTGTTCTTCGAAGCGATGGACTGGAGTTGGGCGAGCGCGCCTTCCTCGGTTTGCGGCTCGGCGAACTGGCCGAGGGGCAGGGCGGTCTTGCGGCGGATGCCGGCCGGGACGATTGCGTCGATCAGCGCGGCGCGCGAGGCATAGCCGAGGGTGGCGAGCATGGCCGCCTGTTCGGCGTCCGACGGGCCAATGTGGCGCGCGATGAATTCGTCGCGGGCTTCGAGTTGGGAGATGCTGGTGCGGGTCATGGTGGGCTTGTCATTCCCGGCGGGCGGGAATCTCTGGTACGTTGAATGGAGCTGGCGGTGCAGGCGGCGCAGATCCGCGCCGCCTTCGGTGGCGGCAGCTCGGCTCCGCGCACCATGGGTCCCCGCCTTCGCGGGGACGACGGTTGTTAGCCGGTCACCTTGCCGTAGGCGGCGGCGTCGAGCAGGCCGTTGATCGCGTTGGCGTCGGACGGCTTGATCTTGAACAGCCAGGCGGCGTAGGCGTCGGCGTTGATCGACTCCGGCGCCGCGGTCACGGCGTCGTTGACAGCCACGATTTCGCCCGAGACGGGCGCGTAGATGTCGGACGCGGCCTTGACCGATTCCACCACGGCGGCGTCGTCGCCGGCCGTGAACGCTTTGCCGACCTTCGGCAGTTCGACGAACACGATGTCGCCCAGGGCGTCCTGAGCGTATTCGGTGATGCCGACGGTGACGGTGCCGTCAGCCTCGGCGCGCACCCACTCGTGGGACTCGGTGTATTTCAGGTCGGCGGGAATGTTCATGTATGGCTCCAGTGTGGTGAGTGAGGCGATAAGGATAAACGGTATTACGAAACCAGGATCTTGCCGTTGCGGACGAAGGGCAGCTTGACCACGGAGGCGGCGAGCTTCTTGTCGCGGATCTCGACGTGGACGGTGTCGCCGGCCTGCACATCCATGGGCAGGCGCGCCAGGGCGATGGCCTGCTGCATGGTCGGGCTGAAGGTGCCGGACGTGATTTCGCCGGCGGCGCCGGAGGCGGCAACCACCTTCTGGTGGGCGCGCAGCACGCCGCCTTTCTCGCGCAGGATGAGGCCCAGGAACTGGGCGTTCTGGCCCATCTTCTGCAGGGCCGCCTTGCCGATGAAGTCGCGCTCGGAGACCAGGTCGATGGTCCAGGCCAGGCCGGCGTCGAGCGGGTTCACGGTTTCGTCCATGTCCTGGCCGTACAGGTTCATGCCGGCTTCCAGGCGCAGGGTGTCGCGCGCGCCAAGACCGGCCGGCTTGACGCCCGCCGCGGCCAGCGCGTTCCACAGCTGTTCGACTTCGGTGGCGGCCACGGCCAGCTCGAAGCCGTCCTCGCCGGTGTAGCCGGTGCGCGCGACCATCACTTCGCCGAACTGGGTGCCGGACACGAACACGGCGTTGAAAGGCTTCATCTGCTCGGAAGGTTCGCGCGTCTGCGGCATGACCTGCCAGACCTTGGCGCGCGCGTTCGGGCCCTGCACGGCCACCAGGGCCAGGGCGTCCGGGCCTTCGCGGCGCTGGGTGATCGCGACGCCGGAACCGCTCGCTTCGTTCTGGGCGCGGATCCAGGCGATGTCCTTTTCCGCGGTGCCGGCATTGACCACCAGGCGGAACCAGTCTTCGCGGAAGAAGTAGACGATCAGGTCGTCGATGACGAAGCCGTCCGGCGACAGCATGCAGGAATACAGGGCCTTGCCCGGCACTTGCAGCTTGTCGACGTTATTGGCCAGCAGGCCACGCAGGAAGGCGCGCACGTTGGCGCCTTCGAGGTCGACCACGCACATGTGGGAAACGTCGAACATGCCGCAGTCGCCGCGCACGGCGTGGTGTTCCTCGATTTGCGAACCGTAGTTGACCGGCATGTCCCAGCCGCCGAAATCGACCATGCGGGCGCCGGCGGCGCGGTGAACGGAATTGAGCGGGGTCGTTTTCAGCGTCATGGATATCCTCAGAAAGCACAGTGGTGTCTGTGGAACGCGGTGCGCTCCACTCCGCCCATCTGTCCTTGTACCTGAGAGATAGCGGAATGGTACCGCACGCCCCTTCGGTGGGCCGCCGGCGCTGCGCCGCGGCCGCTCTCCAGAGTTGTGCCGACGCTGTGTCGGCCCTTGACCGGTCCTTTTGCCTGAGAGTTTTTGGGTGTTGCCCCTTCGGCGCCTGCGCAATGCAGGGCTCTCCCGATCAAGACTTGGGAGCATAGGCGAGGATGGCCTTGGTGTCAATGTGGATACTGGGCCGCGCACGGCAGAATTGTGCAAAAACGGAAACGATGGTGGTTTTGCTAGAATGGACTCAACCGCGTTTCCAGCGAGCCAAAGCCATGAACGACAACACGGAAAACAGGGAGATCGAGGGCTGGTTCACCTTGTCGGGGGACGTCAACAGCGACATGGTGCACCGCATGTTCGAGTCGATCGCCCACATGACGGAGGACGAGATCGAGGTCGCCCACATCCTGATCCAGTCCAATGGCGGCTACGTGAGCGACGGCCTGTGCCTGTACAACTACATGGCCAACGCGCCGATCGAGTTCGTGATGTACAACGGCGGCGCGGTCGCCTCGATCGCCTGCACCGTGTTCCTGGCCGGGAAGCGCCGCTACTGCAGCCAGACCGCTCGCTTCATGGTGCACCGCTCGCACGCCACCGCCTCGCCCGGCTCGCGGCCGGAGGCGCTGTCGATCATCGTCGAGGGCCTGCGCGCCGACGACGCCCGCACCGAGGCCATCCTGCGCCAGCACATCGAGCTCACGCCGGAGCAGTGGGCCATCCACCAGCACGCCGACCTGCACCTCAATTCGCAGGACGCGCTGGCCGCCGGCATGGTCGGCGAGATCCGCGACTTCGCCCCGCCCAAGGGCGTCCGCGTCCACAACATCTGACCCCCCAACGAAAAACGGCAGCGTCCCGCGGGAGGCTGCCGTCGTCGTCAAGCGCCGTAACGCTCAGCGCTTCTTGTCGTTCTTGTGCGATTGGCGTCCTGCTTCGGCATGCTGCTCCGGCGTGCCGCCGCGGGTGCCGCCGGACTTGGAGCCGGACGAAGCGGACTGCTTGTTGGCGTCGTTCTTGTGGCTTTGGCGGCCGGCGGCTGCATGCTGCTCGGAGGTGCCGCCGCGGTTACTGGAGGATTTCGGTGCCATGGTCGTGTCCTTTTCAAAAGTTGACGTATCACCGCCGCTACCGAGTTGTGAAACCGTTCATGCTACGGAAGTGTTTCACAACTGCGTTATCGGCACGCCAATGATGCGTGCCGTATTGGGCCTTCGCTATCGGAATTGGCGTGGTACGCGTGTAGGACTGCGCGCAGTTTGTGTGGCTTTTTTCGCTGTTCTTGTTCTTTTGAATATTGCCATGCGGAAATAATGTGCCAGAATGGGGGAACAGGCATTCTTCCTCCTCCCGATCATGGTCACCGCACCGCAAGCCGCCACCGCGCGACCCACCCAGCGCAAGCTGATGGAGGAGCTTGCGGCCATCGTGTCGCGTCACGTGGAGGACCAGTTCACGCCCTGCATCGCGCGCCTGGCCGACGCGCTGGAAGACGCGGCCGGCACCGATCCGCTCCAGCGCCGCAAGGCCGCCGCCGTCCTGCGCGCCAACAGCTACGCCTACTTCCATCTCGTATCGACCGGCCTCGCCCTGGCATTGAAGAAGGAGCTCGATGCGCTGTTGCCGGCGCTGAAGGCGGTGCGGCCGGGTTCCATGCAGGAGCTGTCCCTGGTCTCCTTCGACGAGATGGACAGCAAGCTGGCCTTCAGCGCGGCCAGCCGGCCTTTCGAGGCGGCCCACGCGGGCGAGCTGGCGACACTCAACGTGCGCCTCGGCTTTGCCCTCAAGCGCGACATCCTGCCACTGGCCCAGAATCCGTTCCGGCCCGAGGTGCTGCTGCGCGCGATCTACCAGGCCTGGACCGAGTTCGAGCCGGACGGCGCCTCCCATCCGCTGCTGGCGCCGCTGCTCACGCCCGCGCTGTTATGCGACTTCGGCCCGATGTATGCGGCCCTCAATGCGCACTTGCAGGCGGCCGCGCGCCAGCCCGGTTCGGTCGAGGCCTACAACATCCGCAAGACCGACTACGCGGCGGCGCGCAAGGCGGCCCAGGCCAGCGGCAAGGCGGCCCTGGCCAAGCAGTTGCGCGCCTTGTTCGCCGACGGCGCGGATGAAACCCCCGACTACGGCATTCCCCTGATTCCGGTGCAGCCGTCCGCGCCCGCGGCCGATGGCGCTTGGCGGCCGAGCACTGCGGCGCCGGCCTTCCGCGGCACCGTCACCAACCAGGTATTCGAGAAGCTGCCGCCCGGCGTGACCCCGGCGCGCGCGCCGCTGTTCGCCTTCCTCGATGGCCTGCAGCCGACGCCGGCCGCGCCGGCCGCCACGCCGCACAACGTGGTCTACCTGCCCAACCTGAAGGCGAGCCTGCCCCAGGGAGCGCTGTCGCGCAGCGACGAGAACACGCTGGACCTGCTCACCCGCGTCTTCGACACCGTGTCGCACGACCAGGCTATCCCCGGCGAGATCCGCAACCTGATCGGTTTCCTGCAGATCCCGGTGCTGAAGGCGGCCTTGCTGGACAAGGAGTTCTTCTTCCAGGAGGCGCACCCCGCGCGGCGTCTGATCGACCTGCTTTCGCGCATGGGCTGGGAGCAGCGCAAGAATCCGGACGATCCGCTGTTCCAGGCGATGCAGCGCAGCGTCGACCGCGTGGGGCGCGACTTCGACCAGGAACTGGCCGTGTTCGACCGTGCCGTCAGCGAGCTCGAAGCCCTGGTCAAGGCCGAGGAGGAGCGCGCCGAGCAGGCCATGGCCGGTTCCATCGCCGCCGCCCTCAGGCAGGAAAAGCAGGCCGTGGCCGCCAAGTCGGCGCGCGAGGCGGTCGCCGTGCGGGTCAACGACGGCGAACTGGTGGCCGTGGTTTCGACTTTCCTGGGCGGGAAGTGGACCGACGTGCTGACCCTGGCCTACAGCATCGAGGACGACAAGCCGGGCGCGGTGGCGCACGCGACCGTGACGATGGACGATCTGGTCTGGAGCGTGAAACCGAAGATCACCCAGGACGAGCGCCGCAAATTGATCGGCAGCCTGCCGGCGCTGATCCAGCGCCTGAACAAGTGGCTGGACCTGATCCGCTGGGAGGATGCCGAGCGCCTGCAGTTCTTCGCCGACCTGGCCGAATGCCACGCCGCCATCGTGCGCGCGCCGCTGGAACTGTCGCCCGAAAGGCAGATGGCGCTGGCGGCGGAGGCGGCCCAGCGCGACGCGCTGCGCAAGGTGGCCGCGGAACAGGCCGGCACGGAGGAGCCCGAGGCGGAGCCGGACGACGTGCAGCTCAGCCTCGATAGCGTCGAGCGCGGCGCCTGGTTCAGTTTCACCAATGCGGACGGGTCGGTGCGCCAGCTCAAGCTCGCCTGGGTCAGTCCGCGCCGCTCGCTGTTCATCTTCTCGGCGGGCGCGCGGCAGGAAGCCTTCTCGCTGCCGGTCGAAAAGCTGGCCGCCGCCCTGCGCGACGGCAAGGCCGCCATCGTGGCGCAGGAGGGCGTGGTCGGGCGTGCCCTGTCGGCCGCGTTCGCCACCAACGACGCCGGCACCGCCGCCGCGTAAGCCGTCATCCGTACCCGCGGCCCGCGTGCGCGGGGGTGACATCAGGCTGGGCTACAATGCCTTTCCCTCGGCTATTCCCGACCCATCCATGCACTGGTGGCAGGAAATCACGTCCCTGGGCGGACTGGCCTTCACCGGCCCCCTCGCCCTGTTCATCGCCTTGTTCCTCCTGACCGGCCGCCAGCCGGGCTCTGCGCTTGCCTGGTGCCTGCTGTTCGGCGGCGCCATGCTGGCCGTGATGGCGACCAAGATCGCCTTCCTCGGCTGGGGCATCGGCATCCGACCGCTGCAGTTCGCCGGCCTGTCGGGGCACGCGGCCCGCGCCGCGGCCGTGTTCCCGGTCGCCCTCTATTTATTGTTCCAGCACGAGCGGCCGGCCCTCAGGAATGGTGCGGTCGGGTTCGGTCTGCTGTGTGCGGCCCTCGTCGCCGTCTCGCGGGTCAAAGTGCATGCCCATCCGGTTTCGGAGGCGGCGCTGGGTTTCGTGGCCGGCATGGCCGCGGCCGCCTGCTTCCTGGTCCTGCTGGAGCGCGCTCCGCGCGTGCGGCTGAGCCCCTGGCTGGTGGCGGCCTGCATCGCGGTCCTGCTGCTGCGGCCCGAGCGCGATCCCGTCGACAGCGAAAAATGGATGTCGGTGGCGGCCATGACCCTTTCGGGCCACGACCGGGTCTACCAGCGCTGGTCCTGGCAGCTGGCCCGGGCTCCGTTTTCCGTCCAGTGCCGCCCTCCCGAAACCGCGCGGGGCTACATCTGTTCTTAGCCGAAGGGCAAGCGCAGATGGTATGATGAGCCGTTTTCACGGCATCGATTAACCAACTTACGCCACTACGCGGGCAACTGACGAGAACGTGCGTTTATCTTCCATT
>DASRUW010000482.1:0-5191 GCA_035655255.1 Telluria sp.
GCGCCGCATCCGCCAGCGCCTCAAGATGATGTCCGGCGCGGCCGGTGGGGAAGGGGAGCGCGTCTCGATCCTCAAGCAGCGCCGCTTCGCCCGCGGCGAACTGCTCGACGCACTGCTGCACCGCGTCCGGCCGGTGGTCGCGCTGGACCGGCTGCTGGTGCAGTCCGGCCTGCGCTGGAGCGTCGCGCACCTGCTGGGCCTGTGCGTGGTCTGCGCCGCGGCGGCCCTCATCCTTGGCGTCCGCTTGCCGCTGGTCCTCAGGCTGCTGCTGCCCGTGCTGGCGGCGGCCGCGCCCTGGCTGGGCGTGCTGCAGGCGCGGCGCGCGCGGCTCAAGCGCATCGAAGCGCAGCTGCCGGAGGCCGCCGACTTCATCGCCCGCGCGCTGCGGGCGGGCCATTCGTTCACCAACGTGCTGCAGATGGTCGGCGCCGAGATGCCCGAACCGCTGGCGGCGGAGTTCCGCGCCGCGCATGAAGAGATCAACTACGGCGTGCCGATGAACACGGCCCTGCACAACCTGGCCGCGCGGGTTCCCCTCACCGACCTGCGCTACCTCGTGATCGCAGTGCTGATCCAGCGCGAATCGGGCGGCAACCTGGCCGAGATCCTTGCCAACATCGGCCACATCATCCGCGAACGGCTGAAGCTCCTGGCCCAGGTGCGGGTGCTGTCCGCGGAAGGGCGGCTGTCGGCCTGGGTGTTGGGCGTGCTGCCGTTCGCCGTGGTTGGCCTGATGTCGGTCACGAACGCGCGCTACATCAGCGTGCTGTGGACCGATCCCGCGGGCATCCGCCTGGTCTGGTACGGCGTGGGCATGATCCTCCTCGGCGTGTTCTGGCTGCGCCGCGTGATTCACATCCGGGTGTGAGGCTGTCATGAGCGCTGCGCAGATCCTGTTCCTGTTGGTGGTGTTCGGCGTCGTCACCGGCCTTGCGCTGGCGTTCCTGATGCCGTTCGGGCGGCGCGACCTGCGCGAGCGGCTTCAGCACTTCCTCGGCCGGCGCGAGCCGGCGGCGCTGGAAACCCATGGCTGGGTGGAGCGGGTGGCGCGCGCGGCGGCGCCGTTCACCAAGCTCTCGGTGCCGGAAGAGGGGTGGGAACGCTCGCCCCTGCGCACCCGCTTCATGAACGCCGGCTGGCGCCACCGCTATGCTCCCACCTCGTTTTTCGCGGCGAAGACCATCCTCGCCCTGTTGGTGCCGGCGCTGCTTGCGCCCCTGCTGATCGGCGCCTCGACATCCGGCCACGGACGGGGCCTGCTGCTGTTGCTCCTGTCCGGCGCGGCGGCCGGCTACTATCTGCCGAATGTCGTGCTGGCGCGGGCCGCGGCGCGCCGCCGGCGCGACATCTTCGAGAACATTCCGGACGCCCTGGACCTCCTGACGGTGTGCGTGGAGGCCGGCCTGAGCCTGGAACGCGCCCTGCTGAAGGTGGCGGCGGAGATCCACATCAAGAGCGTCGTGCTGGCCCAGGAACTGCAGCTGGTGCTGATGGAGATGCGGGCAGGCTTCTCGAAGGAGAAGGCGTTGCGCAACCTCGCGCTGCGCAGCGGAGTCGAGGACGTGGACACACTGGTCGCGATGCTGGTGCAATCGGAGCGCTTCGGCACCAGCATGGGCGAGTCGCTCCGCGTCCACGCGGACAATCTGCGCTCGCGCCGCCGCATGCTGGCCGAGGAAGCCGCCGCCAAGGTCGCACTCAAGCTGATGTTCCCCCTGATCTTCTGCATCTTCCCGACCCTGCTGATGGTGCTGCTCGGCCCGGCCTTCCTGCAGATCGCGCACACGCTCGGCCCCGGCCTGCGGCTGGCGCATTGACGATGGAGGTAGCGATGAAGCCTGTTCTGACCTGTATCGCGGCGGCCTGCACGGGCATCCTGCTGCTCGCCTGCGCCGTCCCCTTGCAGCGCGCTCCTGATGTGGCGGCGCCGCAGGTGGCCGGTTCGCCGGAAGCGCGCAACCGCGCCGCGACGGCCCGCGCGGAAGCGGGTGACTATCCCGGCGCGATCGTCATCTGGCGCGCGCTGGCCGCGCAGGTGCGTGGGCCGGAGTCGGCCTATTTGCTGCGCAACCTGGGTTATGCCCAATACCTGCACCAGGAATTCGATGCGGCGCTGATGACCCTCGGGCGCGCCTGCCTGCTCGATCCGCTCAACCCGCGCGGCTGGCGCCAGTTGGGTGCCGTGTTCGACAAGCTCGGACAGTTGGACCGCGCGCAGCTGATGTTCCGCCAGGCCGCGGCCTTGGAGGAGCACGACCTCAAGGCCGATTATGCGATGGCTGCCGCCCCGGCCAGCCCCGCCGTCGCCGAAGCCGCCGCGGCGCCCGTGCAGCATGGCGAGGAGTGGCCCGGTGCGGTCACGCTCGATCCTTCCAGCGGCGTGGTCGCATTGCCCGCCATGGAAAGCGGCGCCCGCAGCGACGCCCATGCGGTTCTACTGGAGATCAGCAACGGCAACGGCATCCGCGGCATGGCAGCGGCGACCGCGCGCGGACTCGACGCCGGGCAGTTGCGCGTGGTGCGCTTGTCCAACCAGAAGGGATTCGATGTGCGCCAGACCCGGCTCGAATATGAACCGGCACAGCGCGCGCGTGCGGAGCAGGTGGCGCGTCAGCTGGGCGCGGCGGCGTTGGTGGAAGTGGAAAGCTGCCGCGCGGCGGAGATGCGGCTGGTGCTGGGAAAGGACCGGATGGCGGTGCAGGAAACCGCCCGCACGCGGCGCGTCGCGCGCCAGCGTGCGGGTTGAGGAAAGCGGATTACTTCCAGCTGACGCTGCCCATGCCGTGGGTGCTCGCCGAGCGCGTGGCGGGGTTGCCGTAGACAGTGGCCGAGCCCAAGCCGCTCAGGCTCACGTTGGCGGAGTTCTTCGCGAAGACGGTTGCGCCACCCAGGCCGGTCAGGTCCAGGCTGACCGCGTCCGTGCGCAGTTCCTTGGCGTCCAGACCACCGACGCCGCCCAATTTCGCGCGCAGCGACTTGGCCGCGCCGGCGATCTCGATATGGCCCGCGCCTTTCAGGGTCACGTCCACGTTCTCCGTGTCCCCGGCATCGATCTTCATGCTGCCCACGCCGCCCAGGCGCAGGTTGATGTTGCGGTAGTGGCTGGCCATCTTCACCGAGCCCGCGCCGTCCAGGGCCAGGCGGATCTCGTCGCCGTTGAAGCCCGTGACATCGGCCGAACCGACGCCGGTGGAGATGAATTCCTTCAGGTTCGGCACCGTCAGGTCGGCGCGCAGCGATTCGTGCTTGCCCCAGCTGAAGTGCATCTTCTCCATGTCGATATCGAGCGCGTCGCCATGCTGCACCGTGGTGACCTTGGCCAGCAGCTTCGGATCGCCGCTCAGCACCAGCGCGGGCGCCGTGCCTTGCTTCAGGTGCAGTTCGATGACGCCGCCGAGGGTCACTTTCGAGACGCGCGCGTCGATGGCGCGGGTTTCGGTGGCGCTGTCGCTGGCCCAGGCGGCGCCGGCTGCGGCGGCGAGGGTGGCGGCGAGGATGATCTTCTTCATGGGATTCTCTTGGTTCGATTAGTTGGCCAGCTTGGCTTTTTCCGCGGCGCTCAGGCGCTTGGCGGTGATGGTGACGACGGCCATGCCGGCATCGTTGATCGTGACGCTCGCCTCAGTGCCGCGCACATGCTTGGCGGGGACCGCGGCGCTGGCAAAGCCCATGGCGCTGGTCAGGAAGACGAGGGCGAGGAAGATGGCTTCCATGTTGCGTGCGATGTTCATGATGCGCTCCTTGTGTCAGTTCGTTTCGTACTGCGTCTTGCGTTGATTGAACTGTAGACGGGAGCGCTCCTGTCAACCATCGGGATGCGATGAACTGCCGTTTTCGCGTGCCAGGCTGCGATTTTCGCGCTGAGCGGCGGCGATGACGACCAGGGCGACCATCAGCAGCACGCTGTATTCCATGCCGCCGACACCGTGTTCGCCCACGAACCAGCCGTTCTGGAAGTGGATGATCACGATGCCCATGCCGGCGATGAAGAAGTAACCGGCCACGACCCACTGCGTCAGCCGTCCGAGAATCAGCAGCACGCCGCCGGCGAGCTCGAAGGCGGTAATCGCCCACACGATGGCCGTGGTGAGTGGCCAGCCCCGTTCGCCGAGGAAGTGGGCGAACTGCGGCACACTCCCGTTCAGGACGCGCACGCCAGCGTGCGCCATAAACAACAAGGCGACCGTGACACGTAGCAGGACCAGGCTGCCCGCCAGTGCGGGCTTCTTTTGTGTTGACATTAGTTGTCCTCAGGAAATAAAAACGTTATCATCTATTCAAATATACCTTGTCTTACAAGTACCGCGTCACTCTTCGTTTCCAAAGCGATTCGAACGCTTCAAAAGAGCAACAATACTTATCTTCCGGTGCTCACAGGCCATGTTTCTCGTGATAAAGTCGGATACCGTTTTATTACAACAAATAACAGATCAACAGCACATCACAGGGGTGTTCGATGGCCACTTTCACGCAAAATACTTCGGGGAACGGCGGTTTTATCCAGGGGGATGCAACCGACGAGAACATCAATGTCTCCACCTTGGCGCCGGCTGCGACCAGCGCCGATAGCGTCGACATTCTGGCGAATGCCGGTAACGACACCATCACCGGCCATGACGGCCATAACTTCATCGACGCGGGCGACGGCAACGACGTGGTTAACGCGGCCGGCGGCGACGATTTTATCCGTGCCTCCGCGGGCGACGACACGGTCGATGGCGGCGCCGGTGATGACGTGGTCGAGTTCCTCCTGGATAGCGTCAGCTCAGGCACGCTTACGCAGGAGGTCGATACCAATGGCCACCTGTTGATCAAGCTCGACGGAACGACCGTGTTTACCGTGACCTCCGCGGGCGGTGGTAGTTTCCTCGTCACGGGCGCCACCGGCACGGCCGGTGAAGTGCTTGGCACCGAGTCGATCTCCGGCGTGGAGCATTTGCAGTTTCGGACTGGCGGCGGCAGCAGCGCTTTCGTCAATCTGAGCACCAACGTCTTCCATGATCCCAACGGGAACGGCGGTTGGGTGGGCGGTTCGATCATGGATGACACCATCAACCTGGCGACCGAGTTCCCGAACATCGTGGCCAGCACGGACGGTTCGTGGGTGCAGGGCGCGGGTACGGACCCGGGCGCCGGCAACGACACGGTGACCGGCACCGCAGGCAGCGACTTCATCCAGGCCTCGGCAGGC
>DASRUW010000483.1:0-8688 GCA_035655255.1 Telluria sp.
ATCGACGCCCTGCTGCGCGAGGCGGGCGGCTTCCGCATGGGGCCATTCGAACTGATGGACCTGATCGGCCACGACATCAATTATTCGGTCACCCAGTCGGTGCACAACGCCTACTACGGCGACCCGCGCTTCACGCCCTCCGTCATCCAGCTGGAGCTGCTGAACGCAGGCTTCCTCGGCCGCAAATCCGGCCGCGGCTTCTATGACTACGCCGAGGGCGCGGCGCGCCCGCAGCCGGCGACGGAAGCGGCGCAGCCGATGCCGGAATTCGTCGGCCTGTCCATCCTGGAAGGCCACGCTAGCGTGACCGATCCGATGGAACGCCGCTTTGCCACATCCGGTTATCGTGTTGCCCACCGCAAGCCGTTGCCGAACGCCGGCGAAGCCGAAGCCGCCGCCTTCCATACGAACGGCGTGGCGATCTTCATGACCGACGGCCGCACCGCGACGGAGCGCGCGGCCGCCAACAAGCATCCGGACACGGTGCTGTACGACCTGGTGCTCGACGCCGACAGGGCCCCGCGCGTGGCCCTGGCCCGCGCCGACCAGTGCGGCGCGGCCGCCTGGAAGGCCGCCGTCGGCCTGTTCCAGGCGGCCGGCTTCGCCGTGACCCGCGTGGACGACGTGCCGGGGATGGTGGTCATGCGTACCGTCGCCATGCTGGCCAACGAGGCGGCGGACGCCGTCAACCAGGGCGTGTGCGATGCGCAGGCCGTGGACACGGCCATGCAAAAGGGCGTCAATTATCCGAAAGGGCCGCTGGCCTGGGCGGACAGCATCGGCATCGAGCATGTCGTGAAGGTGCTGGACAACCTGGCCCGCGCCTACGGCGAGGACCGTTACCGCGTGTCCCCGCTCCTGCGCCGCAAGCATCTGAGCGGGAGCCGCTTCCATGCGTGAAAAGGCGCAGGCGCTGGCCGAACGGGCCGGCAAGATCATGTACGACCGCGATCCCGCCAGCCAGGGGCTGGGCATGAGCCTGGACGAGATCCGTCCCGGCTATGCGCGCATGTCGATGACCGTCCGTCCCGACATGTTGAACGGCCACGCAAGCTGCCACGGCGGCTTTATCTTCGCGCTGGCCGACAGCGCGTTCGCGTTCGCGTGCAACTCACACAACTTCGTCACGGTGGGTGCAGGCTGCACCATCGACTACCTCGCGCCCGGGCGCGAGGGCGACCGGCTCACTGCGGAAGCGGTCGAAATGTCCCTGGCCGGGAAGACCGGCATCTACGACATCAAGGTGAGCAATCAGGAAGGGAAGACCATCGCGCTGTTCCGCGGTAAATCGCACCGCGTCAGCGGGCACGTGGTGGAACCCGAAACCCAGTAGTAGCAAGGAGAGGACACATGGTCCTGGACCCGATCGAACGCGCCAGCCGTGACGAGCTGCAGGCGCTGCAACTGGAACGGCTGAAGTGGTCCGTTCGCCACGCCTACGAGAACGTGCCGCACTACCGGCGCGCTTTCGACGAGAAGGGCGTGCATCCGGACGATTTGAAAACCCTGGCCGACCTGGCCAAATTCCCGTTTTCGGACAAGAAGACGCTGCGCGACAACTATCCCTTCGGCCTGTTCGCCGTGCCGCGCGAGCAGGTAGTGCGCGTGCATGCCTCGTCGGGCACCACGGGCAAGCCCACGGTGGTGGGCTACACCAAGCGCGACATCGACACCTGGGCGGGGCTGGTGGCGCGGTCCATCCACGCGGCCGGCGGGCGCCCCGGCGACATCGTGCACGTCGCTTACGGTTACGGCCTGTTCACGGGCGGCCTGGGCGCGCACTACGGGGCCGAGCGCCTTGGCTGCACGGTCATTCCCATGTCCGGCGGGCAGACGGAAAAGCAGGTGCAGCTGATCTGCGACTTCAAGCCGTCGATCATCATGGTCACGCCCTCGTACATGCTGAACCTGATCGAGGAATTCCAGCGCCAGGGCATGGACGCGGCCCAGTCTTCGCTGAAGATCGGCATTTTCGGCGCCGAGCCGTGGACCGAGGCGATGCGCGCCGAGATCGAGCGCGGCGCCGGAATCGACGCGGTCGACATCTACGGCCTGTCCGAGGTGATGGGGCCGGGCGTGGCGAGCGAGTGCATCGAATCGAAGGACGGCCCGGTGGTCTGGGAGGACCATTTCTACCCCGAGATCGTGGACCCGGAAACGGGCGAGGTGCTGCCCGACGGCGCCGAGGGCGAGCTGGTGTTCACGTCGCTGACCAAGGAAGCGCTGCCCGTCATCCGCTACCGCACGCGCGACCTCACGCGCCTGCTGCCGCCGACCTCGCGCGCCATGCGCCGCATGGGCAAGATCACCGGCCGCTCGGACGACATGCTGATCATCCGCGGCGTGAACGTGTTCCCCAGCCAGATCGAGGAGCTGATCCTGAAGATGCCGCGCCTGGCGCCGCATTACCAGCTGGTGATCACCCGCGACGGCCACATGGACAAGCTGGAAGTCGTGGCCGAAGTGCGCCCCGACGTGGCCGACCACGAGCACGACGCGCTGGGCCGCGAATTAGCGCATCGCATCAAGACCTTCGTCGGCGTGAGCTCGCGCGTCACGCTGAAACCCGTCAACGGAATCGAACGCACGCAGACCGGCAAGGCCAAGCGTGTGATCGACCGCCGCAATCAATAACAAGGAGAACCCGAGTGAGCATCGATGCATTCATCTGCGACGCGATCCGCACGCCTTTCGGCCGCTTTGGCGGCGCGCTGGCGAGCGTGCGCGCCGACGACCTGGCGGCCATGCCGATCGCCGCCCTGATGGCGCGCAATCCCGGCGTGGACTGGGGCGCCGTGGAGGACGTGCTGTACGGCTGCGCCAACCAGGCCGGCGAGGATAACCGCAACGTCGCGCGCATGGCCGCGCTGCTCGCCGGGCTGCCCGCGGAAGTGCCGGGCGTGACCATCAACCGCCTGTGCGGCTCCAGCCTGGACGCCGTGGGCAGCGCGGCGCGCGCCATCAAGGCCGGCGAGGCTGGCCTCCTGATCGCCGGTGGCGTGGAGAGCATGACGCGCGCCCCATTCGTCATGGGCAAGGCGGACAGCGCCTTCTCGCGCAGCGCCAAAATCGAGGACACCACCATCGGCTGGCGCTTCGTCAATCCGCTGATGAAGGCCAGGTACGGCATCGACTCGATGCCGGAGACGGCCGAGAACGTGGCCGAGCAATTCGGTGTCGGCCGCGCCGACCAGGACGCCTTCGCCATCCGCAGCCAGCAACGCTGGGCCAAGGCGCATGCGGACGGCTTCTTCAGGAACGAGATCGTCCCCGTCACAATCCCGCAGAAGAAGGGCGACCCGAAAATCGTCGCCGACGACGAGCATCCGCGTCCGGACACCACGCTGGAAGCGCTGGCCAAACTGAAGGGCGTGGTCAAGCCGGACGGCACCGTCACGGCGGGCAATGCCTCCGGCGTGAACGACGGCGCCTGCGCGCTGCTGCTCGCCTCCGGCGCGGCTGCGGCCCGCTTCGGCCTGACGCCGCGCGCACGCGTGGTCGGCATGGCCACGGCCGGCCTGGCGCCGCGCATCATGGGCTTCGGCCCGTCGCCCGCGACGAAGAAGGTGCTGGCCCTGACCGGCCTGTCCATCAGCCAGATGGACGTGATCGAACTGAACGAAGCCTTCGCCGCCCAAGGGCTGGCCGTGACGCGCGACCTGGGCCTGCCGGACGACGCGGCGCATGTGAACCCGAACGGCGGCGCGATCGCCATCGGCCACCCGCTCGGCGCTTCCGGAGCGCGCCTCGTGACCACGGCCGTGAACCAGCTGCACCGGATCGGCGGCCGCTACGCGCTGTGCACGATGTGCATCGGCGTCGGCCAGGGCATCGCCCTCGTCATCGAGCGGGTCTGACATGGTCAAGGTCTACGAGATCAATGGCGTGCGCCCGGTGGTGCACCCGACCGCGTACGTGCATCCGACCGCGGTGTTGGTGGGCGACGTTGTCGTCGGCCCGCGCTGCTACGTTGGCCCGCTCGCTTCCCTGCGCGGCGACTTCGGGCGCATCGTGCTGGAAGAAGGCTCGAACGTGCAGGACACCTGCGTGATGCACGGCTTCGAGAACGAGGACACCATCGTGGAAGTGGACGGCCACATCGGCCATGGCGCCGTGCTGCACGGCTGCCGCATCGGCCGCAACGCCATGGTGGGCATGAACGCGGTGGTGATGGACCGCGCCGTGGTCGGCGCCGAGAGCATCGTCGCCGCCGCCGCCTTCGTCAAGGCCGGCATGGAGATTCCCCCGCGCAGCATGGTGATGGGCACGCCGGCCAAGATCGTGCGCGAGCTGCGCGACGAAGAAATCCAGTGGAAGAGCTACGGGACCCGCCAATACCAGGAGCTGGCGATCCGCTCCGCCACCACCATGCGCGAAGTCGAGGCCTTCACCGAACCTGAGCCGGACCGCAAGCGCATCGTCCTGGGCGACGCCGGCGGCCACGCACACAAACAATCGAAGTCCCAAGGAGACCAGGAATGAATGGAGCGACCCTTCAGAGTTTCATCGGCGGCCGCTGGGTGGGCAAGGAGGCCAAGGCGCCCCTGCACAATGCCCTGAACAGCAGCGTCATCTACCATACCCACGCCGAAGCCATCGACTTCGAGGAAGCGATCGCCTACGGCCGCAAGACCGGCGTGCGCGAACTGATGAAGCTCGATTTCCAGAAACGCGCCCAGCGCCTCAAGGCCCTGGCCATGTACCTCATGGAGCGCAAGGAGGAGCTGTACGCCATCTCCGCCCTGACCGGCGCGACGCGTCCCGACAGCTGGATCGACGTCGAGGGCGGCATCGGCACCCTGTTCGCGTACGCCAGCATGGGCGGGCGCGAGCTGCCCTCGTCCAACGTGCTGCACGAAGGCCCGGCCATTCCGCTCGGCAAACGGGGCGGCTTTTCCGGCACCCACATCCTGGTGCCGCGCGGCGGCCTGGCGGTGCACATCAACGCCTTCAACTTCCCGATCTGGGGGCTGCTCGAGAAATTCGCGCCGTCCTTCCTCGCCGCCATGCCCTGCATCGGCAAGCCGGCCACCGCCACCAGCTACCTGACCGAAGCCGTGGTGCGCATGATCCACGAATCCGGCCTCCTGCCCGAGGGCAGCCTGCAGCTCGTGATCGGCAGCACCGGCGACCTGCTGGACCGCCTGACCGGCCAGGATGTGGTGACCTTCACCGGCTCGGCCGACACGGCCGCCAAGCTGCGCGCCAACCGCAACCTGATCGCCCAGTCCGTGCCGTTCACCGGCGAGGCCGACTCGCTCAACTGCGCCATCCTGGCGCCGGACGTCCTGCCGGAAGACCCGGAGTTCGACCTGTTCGTGAAAGAGGTGGCGCGGGAAATGACCGCCAAGGCCGGCCAGAAGTGCACGGCGGTGCGCCGCATCATCGTGCCGAAGGACCGCGTCGACGCCGTCGCGCAGCGCCTGCGCGAGCGGCTGGCGAAGGTGGTCGTCGGCGACCCGTCCGTGGAAGGCGTGCGCATGGGCGCCCTGGCCTCGATGGACCAGGTGCGCGACGTGGCCGAGCGCGTCGAGCAGCTCGCCAGGGGCAACGAGATCGTGTTCGGCGCCAAGGACGGCTTCAAGCCGGTCGGCGCGGGCTGCGAGAGCGGCGCCTTCTTCGCGCCCACGCTGCTGCTGTGCCGCGAACCGCTGTCCAACGACGCGGTGCATGACGTGGAAGCCTTCGGTCCGGTCAGCACCATGATGACCTACGACGGCATCGACGAGGCCCTGGACCTTGCCGCGCGCGGCAAGGGTTCGCTGGTGACCACGCTGGTGACCAAGGAGCCGGCCATCGCCGCCTATGCGGTGCCGCTGGCCGCCGCGTCGCACGGCCGCGTGCACATCCTCGACCGCGAGGCGTCGGTCGATTCGACCGGCCACGGCTCGCCCCTGCCGCAGCTGAAGCACGGCGGCCCGGGCCGCGCCGGCGGCGGCGAGGAGCTGGGCGGCATCCGCTCGGTCAAGCACTTCCTGCAGCGGGCGGCCGTGCAAGGCTCGCCGACGATGCTGACGGCGGTGACGGGCGAATACGTTCGCGGCGCCAAGGTACAGGAATCCGACCTGCATCCGTTCCGCAAGTACTTCGAGGACCTGGCTGTGGGCGACTCCCTGCTCACGCACCGCCGCACAGTGAGCGAGGCGGACATCGTCAACTTCGGCGGCATCTCGGGCGACTTTTTCTACATGCACTTCGACGAGATCGCGGCCAAGGATTCGCAGTTCGGCAAGCGCATCGCGCACGGCTACTTCGTGCTGTCGGCCGCGGCGGGCTTGTTCGTGTCGCCGGCGCCGGGGCCGGTGCTGGCCAACTACGGCCTGGACAACCTGCGCTTCGTGGCGCCGGTGGCGATTGGAGACACCATCCGCGCGCGCCTGACCTGCAAGCGCAAGGTGGACCGCAACCGCACCGACGACCGCGGCATCGGCCAGGGCGTGGTGGCGTGGGACGTGCAGGTCACTAATCAGAACGACGAGCTGGTGGCCAGTTACGACATCCTGACGCTGGTGCAGAAGCGCAGCTGACAGTTCGAGCGTTGTCATCCCCGCGCAAGCGGGGACCCCTGCGCGCGTTCTGGAGCCACATTCCCTATCAGGGGTTCCCGCTTCCGCGGGAATGACGATTTCAGGTGTGGCAGGCCCGTTCCATCTTCAGGAACGGGACCACGGTGCCGTCCGACATCCGGTGCGCGATCTCGTGCACCGGCGTGAAGCCCTCGGCGGCATACAGCGGCACGCCGGGCAGGGTGGCAGTCAATTCCAGGCGCGTGAAGCCGGCTTGCGCCGCCGCCTCCGCGCAGTGGCGCAGCAGCGCGCGGCCGATGCCCTTGCGGGCGTGCGCCGGATCGACGAAGAAGGCGCGGATGCGCGCCGCATCCACCGCTGGATCGAGTAGGGCGTCCGGCTCTGTCTTGGCGTGGTCCGCGCCGTAGGGCGTCGAACGCTTGCTCCAGCCGCCGCACGCGACGGCTTCTCCATCTTCTTCCACCACGTAGTAGGTTCCGTCGGCGACCAGCTGCGTGTCCACCCCGAACACTTCGCGGTTGACGGCGCGCGTCTGCGCTTCGGTGTAGAAGCCCGCGCTGAGCACCGTGGCCGAACGTTCGATCAGGGTGTTCAGCTGCGGTACTTCATGGATTTGCGCGGGCCGGATGTTCATACGCCTCGGAATGGATCGTCGATGGAAAAGGCGGGCTGGGTGAACCACCTGGGCCCGGATTCGGTCATGTGGAAGTGGTCCTCGTGGCGCACCCCGAATTCGCCGGGGATGCAGATCATCGGCTCGTTCGAGAAGCACATGCCCACGTCGAGCGGCGTGTCGTCGCTGCCGACCAGGTAGGGCCACTCGTGGATGTCCATGCCGATGCCGTGGCCGGTGCGGTGCGGCAGGCCGGGCAGGTCGTAGCCGGGGCCGAAGCCGTTGGCCTCCAGCGAGCGCCGCGCCGCGGCGTCGACCTCGCGGCAGGGCACGCCCAGCTGGGCCGCTTCGAAGGCGGCCTGCTGCGCGGTCTTTTCCGCGTTCCAGACGAAGCGCTGGCGCTGGGTCGGCTCGCCGAACACGTAGCTGCGCGTGATGTCCGAGATGTAGTCCTTGAACTTGACGCCGGTGTCGATCAGCACCATGTCGCCGCGCTGCAGGATCTGCGGATACGCCACGCCGTGCGGGTAGGCCGTCGCCTCGCCGAACAGCACGATGCAGAAGTAGGAATTGGCCCCGGCCACGCGGCGGTGGGCCTCGTTGATGAATTCCGCGACCTCGGTGGTGCTGATCCCTTCGCGCAGGATCGAGGCGGCCGCCTTCTGCACCTGCAACGTCATGTCCTTGGCGCGCTGCATGAGGGCGATTTCGGCGGGGGACTTGCGCGTGCGGCAGTGGGACGTGACCGGCTTGGCGTTTTCGAAAATGTGGCCGCTATCGAGCTGGCGGATTCCGTCGACGATGAAGAAGGGCGTGCTTTCGTCCAGCGCCACGCGCGCGCCGCGCGCCACGCCCATGCGCTCCAGCATGCGCAGGAACAGGGCGTACGGGCTCTCATGCTCATGCCAGCAGTGGAGGCGTCCGCCGATGCCCATGAAGCTGTTGATGGTCGCTTCCTCGAAGGCGGGGCCGATGTATTCCAGCGCGCCTTCGGCGGGAATGACGGCGCCCACCATGCGCTCGCTCGGATACCAGTGGGTGCCGGTGAAGTAGGCCAGGCTGGTGCCGGCGTTCACGTACAGCGCGGCGATGCCCTGCTTGCGCATGAACGCCTGTGCCTTGGCCACGCGCGCCTGCAATTCGTCCTTGCCGATCGCGGGCACGCCGCCGGTCATGTCCTCCAGCGCGGCCAATGCCTCGGCCGCGCTCTTACCGCCTATCGTCATGCTGTTCCTTTAGTAATTGGGGGGAGAGCCGTAGTCCGGCGCGCCACCCGGCGCCGAGAGATCGGGCGCCGGCGCCTCGATCTTGAGCTCCAGTTGTTCCTTCATGTCCGTCTTGTTGGCCACGGTGACCAGGTTCGGGAAGAAGATGATCAGCGAGACCATGATCACCTGGATCAGGACAAACGGTATTGCACCCCAATAGATGTCGGAGGTCTTGACCTCTTTCGGCGCCACCGAACGCAAATAGAACAGAGCGAAGCCGAACGGCGGATGCATGAACGAGGTCTGCATGTTCACGCCGAGCAGGACGCCGAACCAGATC
>DASRUW010000484.1:0-10189 GCA_035655255.1 Telluria sp.
GCCGCGCCGCTGGGTCGGCAAGACCATCGCGCTGGCGCGCGAAACGGACGTGCTGCTGGCCCAGTACCTGCGCGGCCAGCTGCTGGTCATGCTGGTGCTGGCCGTGTACTACTCGGCGGGCCTGGCCATCGCCGGTTTCGACGTGGCGCTCCCGGTCGGCATTCTCACCGGCCTGCTGGTGTTCATCCCCTACCTCGGGTTCGGCCTGGGCCTGGCGCTGGCCCTGATCGCGGCCGTCCTCCAGTTCTCGGACTGGAGCGGGCTGATCGCCGTCGCCATCATCTACGGCTGCGGCCAGCTGCTGGAAGGCTTCTTCCTCACCCCGCGCCTGGTGGGCGAGCGCATCGGCCTGAATCCCCTGGCCGTGATCTTCGCCCTGCTCGCCTTCGGCCAGCTGTTCGGCTTCGTGGGCGTGCTGCTGGCCTTGCCGGCCTCGGCCGTGCTGATGGTCGCCTTCCGCCACCTGCGCCAGCACTATCTGCAGAGCAGCTTCTATAATGCGTAGTGCAGATGATTTTCCGGTCCCCTCCCCCATGAAGCAGCTGGTGCTCGACCTGGGCGCCGAACCCGTCCACAGCCTTGAATCGTTCGAGGGCGGGCAGAACGCCGAACTGACCCACGTGATGCAGCAATTCGCCGCGCGCGCCTCGCGCGAGCATTTCGCCTACCTGTGGGGCGAACCGGCGGCGGGCAAGACCCACGTGCTGCAGGCGCTGGCCAACAGCGGCGCGGCGCGCTACCTGACGCCCGCCTCGCCCGCAACGGATTTCGTATTTACCCCGGAAGCGAGCCTGTACCTGCTGGACGACTGCGACCGGCTGACGCCCGCGCAGCAGGTGGACGCCTTCGCCCTGTTCAACCAGGTGCGCGAGCACGGCGCCTACATGGTCTGCACCGGCCCGGTGCCGCCGGCCGTGCTGCCGGTGCGCGAGGACCTGCGCACGCGCATGGGCTGGGGCCTGGTGTACCAGATCCACGGGCTGTCGGACGACGAGAAGATCGCCGCCCTCACCCATGCGGCCGAAGCCCGCGGTTTGACGCTCTCGGCCAGCGTGTTACCCTATTTGCTGTCGCACTTCAGGCGCGACATGCGCTCGCTGTCGACCATGCTCGACGCGCTCGACCAGTATTCCCTTGAAACCCAGCGGCCGGTCACCCTGCCGCTGCTGCGCGACCTGCTGCTGCAATCGGAAGAACCGAAAGAATGACCAACCTGGCCCTGTTTGACCTCGACCACACCCTGCTGCCGATCGACTCGGACTACGAATGGGGCCAGTTCCTGGTGCGCCACGGCGCCGTCGACGCCGAGGAATTCAAGCGCCGCAACGACGCCTTCTTCGCCCAGTACCAGGCCGGCACACTGGACCCGGTCGAATATCTGGAGTTCGCCCTCGGCACCCTGGCGCGCTTTCCGCGCCGGGACCTGGACGCCATGCACGCGCGCTACATGGACGAAGTGATCCACCCCCACATCCGGCCCGCCGCGCGCGCGCTGGTGCAGCGCCACCTGGACGCGGGCGACCTGGTCGGCATCATCACGGCCACCAACCGCTTCGTGACCGATCCGATCGCGCGCGCCTTCGGCGTGGAGCACCTGATCGCGGCCGAACCCGAGGTCGATGCCGAGGGCAACCTGACCGGCAAGCTGGTCGGCACGCCGACCCAGGGGCCGGGCAAGGTCACCCACATGCACGATTGGCTGGGCCGCCTGGGCCACCGCTTCGACCAGTTCGAGCGCAGCCACTTCTACAGCGATTCGCACAACGATCTGCCTTTGTTATCCGTCGTCAGCCATCCGGTCGCCACCAACCCGAACGCCACCCTGGCGTCGCACGCGGCGGCCAAGGGCTGGCCTTTACTTCACCTGTTCAATGATTAAAAAATTCATCCGCAAGATCTTCGGCGGGAAAGACGACCCGCATGCGCGCACCGAACCCGTCGTGCTCGGCCCGGCCGACCACAGGATCGACCCGCAACTGGTGTCGTCCAACGCGCGGCGCGTGACCGAGACCTTGCAGGGTGCCGGGTTCAAGGCCTTCGTGGTGGGCGGCGCGGTGCGCGACCTGCTGCTCGGGGTGAAGCCGAAGGACTTCGACATCGCCACCGACGCCACGCCCGAACAGGTGAAGAAGCTGTTCCGGCGCGCCTTCATCATCGGGCGCCGGTTCCAGATCGTGCACGTGATGTTCGGCCAGGACCTGCTGGAGGTGACCACCTTCCGCGGCGCCGATTCGGGCGACGCGCCCAAGGATGAACACGGCCGCGTCCTGCGCGACAACAACTTCGGCCCGCAGCACGAAGACGCCGAGCGGCGCGACTTCACCATCAACGCCATGTACTACAACCCGGCCACGCAGGAAGTGCTGGACTACCACGGCGGCATCGTCGACATCAAGAACCGCACGCTGCGCATCATCGGCCAGCCGGAGGCGCGCTACCGCGAAGACCCGGTGCGCATGCTGCGCGTGGTGCGCTTCGCGGCCAAGCTGCAGTTCACCATCGAGCCGACCACGCGCGCGCCGATCAGCGTGATGGCGCCGCTGATCGACAACGTTCCTGCCGCGCGCGTGTTCGACGAGATGCTCAAGCTGCTCATGAGCGGCCACGCGCTGGCCTGCCTGCAGCAGCTGCGCAAGGAGGGCCTGCACCACGGTCTGCTGCCGCTGCTGGACGTGGTGCTGGAGCAGCCGATCAGCATGAAGTTCGTGACCCTGGCGCTGGAGTCGACCGACAAGCGCGTCATGGCCGGCAAGGGCGTCTCGCCCGGCTTCCTGTTCGCGTCCCTGCTGTGGCACCTGGTGCTGGAAAAGTGGAATGCCTACCGGGCCGCGGGCGAGCCGCCGATTCCCGCCCTGCACCTGGCCGCGGACGACGTGCTGGACGACCAGACCGAGAAGATCGCCCTGCAGCGCCGCATCGCCACCGACGTGCGCGACATCTGGGCCATGCAGCCGCGCTTCGAGCGCCGCGTCGGCAAGGCCGCGTTCAAGCTGCTGGAGCACCCGCGCTTCCGCGCCGGCTACGACTTCCTCCTGCTGCGCTGCCAGTCGGGCGAGCTCGATGCGGAGCTGGGCGAATGGTGGACCGCGTTCTACGAAGGCGACGCCGAGGCGCGCGAGGAACTGGTCTCGGCCGCGCCAGCCAACGGCAATGGCCCGAAGCGCAAGCGTGGACCGCGCCGCGGCCCGCGCCACCGCAACCGCGGCGAAGGCGCGCCGGCGACGAGCGAGGAATGATCGCCTTCATCGGCATCGGCGCCAACCTGGGCGACGCGCGCGCCAATGTGGAAGACGCCCTGGACCGGCTGGCGCGCGTGCCGCACAGCCGCCTGCTGAAGCGTTCCTCGCTGTACCGCACCGCGCCCATCGATTCGTCCGGCGACGACTACATCAACGCCGTCGCCGAAATCGACACGGAACTCGACGCGCATGCCCTGCTGCAGGCCCTGCGCGGCATCGAACAGGCGCACGGCCGCGAGCGCCCCTACCGCAACGCTCCGCGCACGCTGGACCTGGACTTGCTCCTGTTCGGGGCCGAGATCATCGCCACGCCCGAACTGACGGTGCCGCATCCGCGGATGCACCAGCGCGCCTTCGTGCTGGCGCCGCTGCTGGAGATCGCGCCGGCCGCCCTGATCCCCGGCCTCGGCCCGGCGGCGTCGTCTGCCCCGCTGGTGGCGGACCAGGCCATCGAAAGACTCCCATGCTGAAGATCCCCGTCATCTGGCAGACCGCCGGCCTGCTCGCCCTGTCCAACGTGTTCATGACCTTCGCCTGGTACGGCCACCTGCGCAACCTGGCCTCGCGCCCGTGGTGGATCGCCGCCATGATCAGCTGGGGCATCGCCCTGTTCGAATACCTGCTGCAGGTGCCGGCCAACCGCATCGGCGCCACCGAGCTCTCGCTGGGCCAGCTCAAGATCATGCAGGAGGTGATCACCCTGTCCGTATTCGTGCCGTTCGCCATGTTCTATATGAACCAGCCGTTCAAGCTCGACTACGTGTGGGCCGGCCTGTGCATGCTCGGCGCTGTGTATTTCATCTTCCGGGCGTAAAATACGGTCGTTCGATTTTTTCAAGGATCCGATATGAGCGGTTATTTGCAGGGCAAGGACATGGCGCCCGGCGACGCCCCCGTTCCGGCCAAGCCGGTGGTGACCAAGTCCGTCACGCTGCCTTCGCTGGCCACCATGCGCGCGGCCGGGAACAAGATCGCCATGCTGACCTGCTACGACGCCAGCTTCGCCGCGCTGATGGAGCGCTGCGGGGTGGACGTGTTGCTGATCGGCGATTCGCTGGGCATGGTCTGCAACGGCCACACGTCCACGCTGCCGGTCACGCTGGACGAAGTGGCCTACCACACGGCCGCCGTGGCGCGTGGCGCGCGCACCTCGCTGGTGCTGGCCGACATGCCGTTCGGGACCTACGCGACCAAGGAAGACGCCTTCCGCAACGCCGTCAAGCTGATGCAGGCCGGCGCCCACGCGGTCAAGATCGAAGGCGGCGCCTTCCTGGCCGAGACCGTGCGCTTCCTGACCGAGCGTGCCGTGCCGGTGTGCGCCCACGTGGGGCTGACGCCGCAGTCGGTGCACCAGCTGGGCGGCTACAAGGTGCAAGGCAAGACCACCGAGAGCGCCGAGGTGATGAAGCGCGACGCCCTGGCCCTGCAGGAAGCGGGCGCCTCGCTGATCGTGATCGAGGCCGTGCCTTCGCAAGTCGGCAAGGAAGTGACCGACCTGCTGGCCATTCCCACCATCGGCATCGGCGCGGGGCCCGATTGCTCGGGCCAGGTGCTGGTCATGCACGACCTGCTGGGCGTGTTCCCCGGCCGGAAGGCGCGCTTCGTGAAGAACTTCATGGACGGCCAGACCAGCATCGAGGCCGCCGTCTCCGCCTATGTGGCCGCCGTCAAGGACGGCAGCTTCCCGGGGCCGGAACACTGCTTCTAGCATCATGAGCGACGCGCGCCTGTTCCTCGCACTGTGGCCGGACGAGGAACTGCGCGCCACCCTCACGCGCTGCCGGGACGCCTGGATCTGGCCGCGCGGCGCCGGCCCGGTCGCGGACGGCAAGCTGCACCTGACCCTGCATTTCCTCGGCGCCGTGCCGGCCGCGCGCATCCCGGACCTGGTCGAAGCCTTCCACGTCCCGTTCCGCCCGTTCGAACTTGCGCTCGGCCATCCCTGCCTGTGGCACCAGGCCATCGCCGTGCTGGAGCCGCTCGCCATCCCCTCCGAACTGCTCGAGCTGCATGCCGCCCTGGCGGAACGGGTCGCCGCGCTCGGCCTGCCGCTGGAGGAGCGCAACTACAAGCCGCACGTCACCCTGGCCCGGCGCGCGCACGGCGCGATCCTCCCGCCGCCCGGCCCCGCCGTGCCATGGCGCGTGGGCGGCTACGCCCTGGTCGAATCGAAGCTGAACACGGACGGCAGCTACCACGTCCTGCATGCCTACGACGCGCAAACTGTTGTCTAAATCCAAGGTCGCGCTACACTAGCGCCCATGGACAAATCCGCCACCATCCTGATCGTCGACGACTACCTCCTGATCCGCACCTCGGTGCGCGGGGTGCTGGCGGAGCTCGGCTTCTTCAACGTGCTCCAGGCCGACAATGGCAAGACCGCCCAGGACCTGATGCGCAAGCAGCCGGTCGACGTGGTGATCGGCGACTGGGGCATGCCGGTGATGAACGGCCTCGAACTGCTCAAGTGGATGCGGCGCGACGAGAAGTACCGCAAGGTGCCGTTCCTGATGCTGACCGCCGAAGCCAACCCGGCCTCGGTCAAGTCCGCGCTGCAGGCGGGCGTGAACGCGTACATGATCAAGCCGTTCACCGTGCACAGCTTCGCCAACAAGTTCCTGTCGATGCTCGGCCCGGTGCGCGAGGCGCCCGCCGCGTCGGGCACCATCGACAACGTGGACGACCTGGCGCGGGTGGCGCGTGCCCAGGCCCTCAAGGCCAAGCCGGAAACCGCGCCCGCGCCGGCCGCGGCGCCCACGCCGATGCCGGTTCCCGCGCCCGCGCCGAACGAGGTGATCGGCCTCGACCGTCCGATCGAGGAACGCCTCAAGAAGTGCACCGTGCTGGTGGTCGACGACGTGCCGACCAATATCGAGGTGATCGCCGGGGTGCTCAAGGACGACTACGCGATCAAGGTCGCCATCAGCGGGCGCAAGGCGCTGGAGATCGCGCAGGCCTTCCACATCGACCTGATCCTGCTCGACATCATGATGCCGACCATGGATGGCTTCGAGGTGTGCCGCCAGCTGAAGGCCGATCCGAAGACGGCCGACATCCCGATCATCTTCCTTTCCGCCCGCGACGGCGTGGAGGACGTGGTGGCCGGACTGCGCCTGGGCGCCGTCGACTACGTGTCCAAGCCGGCCGACCCGACCATCCTCAAGGCGCGCCTGTCCGCGCACCTGACGCTGTCGACGGTGCTCAAGGACCTGCGCCGCCAGAACCAGCTGCTGATCGAGAACGCCCACCTGCGCGAGGACGTGGAGCGCATGACCCAGCACGACCTCAAGAACCCGATCGCCGCCGCCCTGCAGGGGACGCAGGCGCTGAAGGAAACGCCGCTGACCGAGGTACAGCTCGAAAAGGTGGCCGGGATCGAGACGGCGGCCAACGACGCGCTCACCATCATCAACCGCACGCTGGACGTGTACAAGATCGAGACCGGCGAGTACCAGCCGGCGCTGGCGCCGTTCGACCTGGGCGCCCTCCTGACCAAGGTGGCGCAGCAGACCGAGACGGCGTTCAAGTGGAAAGAAGTGACCTTCGAGTTCCCGAGCGGCCTGGAAAGCGACGCCCTGGGCGAGCCGATGCTGTGCTACTCGATGTTCACCAACCTGATGAAGAACGCGGCCGAAGCCTCGCCGGCCGGCGGCCAGGTGCTGGTGGAGATCGCGCCCGGATACGGCAGCGTGCACGTGGTGATCGACAACCTGGGCGAAGTGCCCGAGTCGATGCGCGCGCGCTTCTTCGACAAGTATTCCTCGGCCGAGAAGCACGGCGGCACCGGCCTGGGCACCTACTCGGTCAAGCTGATGGCGGAAGTCCAGGGCGGCGAAGTGGCCATGGAAAGCCACGACGGCCACACCCGCCTGACCGTCACCCTCCCGAATGCGTGACCTGGATCCAGGTCGTCTTCAATTCCGTGTACTTGTCGAAGGCGTGCAGCGACTTGTCGCGGCCATTGCCTGACTGCTTGTAGCCGCCGAAAGGCACGGTGATATCGTCGTTGTCGTACTGGTTCACGTGCACCGTGCCCGCGCGCAGGGCGCGCGCGACCTGCAGTGCCTTGGACAGGTCGCGCGTCCACACGGCGGCCTGCAAGCCGTAGGGCGTGGCGTTGGCCTGGCGCACGGCCTCGTGCACGTCGGTGAAGCTCAGCACCGAGAGCACCGGGCCGAAGATCTCTTCGCGCGCGATGCTCATGTCGCTGCGCACGCCGTCGAACAGGGTCGGCTCGACATAGCAGCCGCCGGTTTCGGTGCGCGCCTGCGCGCCGCCATGCAGCAGGGCCGCGCCTTCGCGCTTGCCGGCCTCGATGTAGCCGAGCACGGTCTTCAACTGCGCCTCGTCCACGATGGCGCCCATCACCGTCTTCGGGTCGAGCGGATCGCCTGGCGCGAAGCGGGGTGCCAGCGCCAGCGCCTTTTCCAGGAACCGCTCGCGGATCGACTCCTCCACGAACAGGCGCGAAGGCGCGTTGCAGGACTCGCCCTGGTTGAAGAAGATCGAGCCGACCGCCGCGTTCACGGCCGCGTCCAGGTCCGGGCAGTCGGCGCAGACGATGTTGGCCGACTTGCCGCCCAATTCGGTCCAGGCGCGCTTGAGGTTCGATTCGCCCGCCATCTGCACGATCTGCTTGCCCACGCGGGTGGATCCGGTGAAGCCGATGGTATCCACGTCCATGTGGCGCGCCAGCGCGGCGCCGGCCTCGCCGCCGTAGCCCGGCACCACGTTGAACACGCCTTCCGGGATGCCCGCTTCCAGCGCCAGCTCGGCCAGGCGGAGCGAGGTCAGCGGCGCCTTCTCGGACGGCTTGAGCACCACGCTGTTGCCCGCCGCGAGAGCGGGGCCGATCTTCCAGGCCGCCATCAGCATCGGGTAGTTCCACGGGATGATGGCGCCGACCACGCCGACCGGCTCGCGCGTGATGAGGGCCAGGCTGTCGGCCGGCGCGGGCGCGATCTCGTCGTAGATCTTGTCGATGGCCTCGCCGTACCAGCGGATGCAGTTCTGGGCCAGCTGCACGTCCACGCTCTGGCTGTAGCGGATCGGCTTGCCCATGTCGAGGGTTTCGAGCAGGGCCAGTTCGTCGCGGTGCTGGAGCATCAGGTCCGCGAACTTGATCAAGGTGCGCTTGCGCTGCGCGGGCGCCTGGTCGGCCCAGCGCCGGTCCTCGAAAGCGGCGCGCGCGGCGCGCACGGCGGCGTCGATATCGGCCGGGCCGCCGCGCGCCACCGCGACCAGATGGCGGCCGTCGATGGGGGAGCGGCAGTCGAATACGGCGCCATCCGCCGCTTCCACGCGTTTTCCGCCGATGAAGGCGCGGCCATCGATGTTCAGGGTGCTTGCACGTTCATGCCAGGATGCGGTTTCCATGCGCGTCTCCTTGTCGTCACGGGGTCATGGTAGCAAAAGCGACAGCGGGGCGGATTTTTGATCCAGGCTAAACCAGTACGGCTATAATCGCCGAATTTTCCACCTGGTCAAGCTTGTCTCGTCATGAACACCACCCTGATCACGTTTGTCGTGCTGTACCTGCTTGGCACCCTCGGCCTGGGCGTCTGGGCCGGCACCCGCATCAAGAACACCGGCGACTTCGCCGTGGCGGGCCGCAGCCTGCCGCTGGTCATGGTGATCACGACGACTTTCGCCACCTGGTTCGGGGCGGAGACGGTGATGGGCATTCCGGCCAAGTTCGTCCAGGGCGGCCTCAATTCGCTGATCGAGGACCCGTTCGGCGCCGGCACCTGCCTGATCCTGGTCGGCCTGGTGTTCGCGACGCGTCTGTACAAGCTCAACCTGCTCACCATCGGCGACTATTACCGGGCGCGCTACGGCAAGGGCATCGAGGTGTTCTGCTCGCTGGCCATCATGCTCAGCTACCTGGGCTGGGTGGCGGCGCAGATCACCGCGCTCGGCCTGGTGTTCTCGGTGCTGACCAACGGCGCCATGAGCGAGACGGCCGGCATGATCATCGGCACGCTGGCGGTGCTGATCTACGTGGTGGTGGGCGGCTTCCTGGCGGTGGCGATCACGGACTTCATCCAGATGATCGTGCTGATCGTGGGCTTGTCCATCATCGCCTGGTATTCGGCCGACCTGGCCGGCGGCGCGCACCAGGTGTTCGCCATGGCGGAGCAGCGCAACCTGTGGCGCTTCCTGCCCGATCCGAACTTCACCGACATGGTGATGTTCCTGGGCGCCGGCATCACCATGATGTTCGGCAGTATTCCGCAGCAGGACGTGTACCAGCGCGTGATGTCGGCCAAGGACGCCAACACGGCGCGCGCCGGCGCGGCCATCGGCGGCTTCTCGTACATCCTGTTCGCCTTCGTGCCGATGTTCGTGGTCGCCTGCGCAGTGCTGGTCATGGGCGACCAGGCGATGGAACTGGCCAAGTCGGACTACCAGCGCGTGCTGCCGACCTTCGTGATGGAGAAGATGCCGCTGGTGATGCAGATCCTGTTCTTCGGCGCCCTGCTCTCCGCGATCAAGAGCACCTCGTCCGCGACGCTGCTGGCGCCGTCGACCAGCTTCGTCGAGAACATCCTGAAGAACCTGCGCCCGAAGATGACGGACCGCGAGCAGCTGTTCGCGATGCGCTGCACGATCGTGGTGTTCGCCGTCCTGGTGCTGGCCTACGCGATCGGCATGCGCGGCACGTCGATCTACGACCTGGTGTCCTCGGCCTACCAGGTCACGCTGGTGGGCGCCTTCGTCCCCTTGTTCATGGGCCTGTTCTGGAAGCGCGCTACGACGCAGGGCGCGATCCTGTCGCTGGTGCTGGGCATCGGCACGTGGATCCTCTACTTCCCGCAGCTGACCACCTGGGGCGAAAAATTCCCGGGCCAGCTGGCCGGCTTCATCGCCGCCTTCATCGGCATGTTCGTCGGCTCCCTGCTGCCGCAGGTCCTGAAGAACCGTCACGAACATACCCACCACATTGCCGC
>DASRUW010000485.1:0-16783 GCA_035655255.1 Telluria sp.
CGAAGAAGTCCGCCTCAAGTGCGAACGCCCGATCCACGTCATCGAAGGTCCGCTGATGGACGGCATGAACGTGGTCGGCGACCTGTTCGGCGCCGGCAAGATGTTCCTGCCCCAGGTGGTCAAGTCGGCGCGCGTGATGAAGCAGGCCGTGGCCCACCTGATCCCCTACATCGAAGAGGAAAAGCGCGCGGAGGAGCGCCGCACCGGCGTGGTCGCCAAGCCGAAAGGCAAGATCGTGATCGCGACCGTCAAGGGCGACGTGCACGACATCGGCAAGAACATCGTTTCCGTGGTCCTGCAGTGCAATAACTTCGAGGTCGTGAACATGGGCGTGATGGTGCCCTGCTCCGAGATCCTGGCGCGCGCCAAGGTGGAGAACGCGGACATGATCGGCCTGTCGGGCCTGATCACGCCCTCGCTGGAGGAAATGGCCTACGTGGCGCGCGAGATGCAGCGCGACGAGCACTTCCGCATGATGAAGATTCCGCTCCTGATCGGCGGCGCGACCACCAGCCGCGCCCACACCGCGGTCAAGATCGCCCACAACTACGACGGCCCGGTGGTGTACGTGCCGGACGCCTCGCGCTCGGTCTCGGTGGCGCAGTCCCTGCTCACGCCGGAGACGCGCGGGAAGTACATCGAGGACATCGCGACCGACTACGAGCGCATCCGCGAGCAGCACGCCAACAAGAAGGCGCTGCCGATGCTCACCCTGGAACAGGCGCGCGCCAACAAGCCGCGCCTGGAGTACGCGCCGGTGCGGCCCAAGTTCGTCGGCCGCCGCGAGTTCCGCAACGTGGACCTGGCCACGCTGGCCCGCTACATCGACTGGGGTCCGTTCTTCCAGACCTGGGACCTGGCCGGCCCCTACCCCGCCATCCTGCAGGATCCGGTGGTGGGCGAGGCCGCCTCCAAGGTGTTCGAGGAAGGCCAGCAGATGCTGCGCAGGATCATCGAGGGCCGCTGGCTGACCGCCAACGGCGTGGTCGCGCTGCTGCCCGCTGCCTGCGTCAACGAGGACGACATCGAGATCTACACCGACGACTCGCGCAAGGACGTGGCCTTCACCTGGTACGGCCTGCGCCAGCAGGGCGTCAAGCCGGTGGTGGACGGCGTGCAGCGGCCCAACCAGTGCCTGTCCGACTTCATCGCGCCCAAGGGCTCGGACCGGCAGGACTACATCGGCCTGTTCGCCGTCACGGCCGGCCTGGGCGTGGAAAAGCACGAGCAGCGCTTCCTGGCCGCCCACGACGACTATTCGGCCATCATGCTCAAGTCGCTGGCGGACCGCCTGGCCGAAGCCTTCGCGGAATACCTGCACGAGCGCGTGCGCACCGACCTGTGGGGCTATGCGGCGGGCGAAGCGCTATCCAACGCGGACCTGATCGGCGAAGCCTACCAGGGCATCCGTCCGGCGCCCGGCTACCCGGCCTGCCCGGAGCACACCGTCAAGGCGGACCTGTTCCGCGCGCTGCAGGCCGAGGAGATCGGCATGCAGCTCACCGAAGCCTACGCCATGGCGCCGGCGGCTTCGGTGTCGGGCTTTTACTTCTCCCACCCGCAGTCGAAGTACTTCGTGGTCGGGAAAATCGGCCAGGACCAGCTGGACGACATGGCCCGGCGCCGCGGCGTCTCTAAGCAGGAGCTGGAACGCTGGCTCGCGCCGAACCTGTAGGCTCGCGCCGCGGCAGGAGCGGCTCGAGCAGGGTCGACTCCGGCGGCAGCGCGGCGCGCACGCGCTGCAGCGCCATGGCGGTCAGCTGGACGTAGGCGTTGATGTTGGCGGCCGCATGCCGCATGATCCAGTCGAAACCTTCGTCCGTCTCGTGCAGCCACACCGTCCCGTCCGGGAAGGTGCCCGGCAAGGTCCCCAACTGCCCCTTGACCAGGATGCGCGAGGCCGGCCCCCACAGGTAAGCCGGCGGACGCGGCGCGGTCCATTTGAAGCCGTTCTTGGCCGCGTATTCGTGGTTGTGGCGGAAGGTGAAGTCGACGATCTCGCGCTCGGTGAAGGACGGGTCGGCCGATTCGATCCAGCAGTGGAAGGCCCCGCCCTCCGGGCGCGCGAAGGCCTCGTTATCGAGCAGTTCGATGAATTTGCCGCTGCCGCAGTCGATCAGCGCCAGCCCCGCCACCGGACGGTAGACGCGGTTGAACACGATGCTGATCAAGTTGGCGCCGACAATGGCGTGCGCGTGGCACAAGGAGCTGTATTGCGTCGGGTACTGCTCGCGCAGGACGCCGTTGACGGACGACGCTATGAGAGACTGTATGGATTGAGCCATCCGGAACCTGTGAAGAAAACAGGGACGCCGCAACGGCGTGCGCCCCTGTCCCCATTTACGGCCGGACGTCCAAAATCTTTACTGTTGGCAAGAGAAAATCAGCGCGCCTCGCGGCCGAAGCGCCAGGCGGCCAGGCCGGCGAAGAGCACGGTGAACGCGAGCTGGGCGCCGATGGCCTGCAGGGCGGCGTCCATGCCCAGGCCGCGCCAGGTCATGGCGTCGAAGCCGTCCACCGCCCAGCGCGTGGGCACGGCCAGGGTCAGGGTCTGCACCCACTCCGGGAACAGGAAGGCCGGGACCCAGGCGCCGCCCAGCATCACCATGATCAGGGTGGCGAATACGGCCATGCCGCGCGCCGCTTCCGGGGTCTTGCCGAAGGCCGCGATCAGGAGCCCGAAGCTGGACGTCAGCAGGGCGAACGACAGGCCCACGCCGAGAAAACCGAGCGGGTTGACGATGCTGACCTTGAACACCACGACGGCCACCGCGAAGATCACGCACAGCAGGGCAAACGCGATCAAGGCGCCGGACAGCGCGCGCGCCAGCAGCACCGAGCGGGCACCGATCGGGGCGGCCAGCAGGCGGTTCCAGATGCCGCTGCGGCGCGACAGCAGGATGCCGATGCCCATGTCGATCCCCATGAACAGGATGAACTGCACGCCCATGCCGGCGAACGAGTGCGCGTAGCCGTTGTAGCCGGCCGCGATCTCCTTCGAGGCCACCGCCTGCTCGCTGGTCGTGAACGGCATCGACAGGCCGGCCTTGGCGGCCTGCGGCTGCTTCGCTGCGCGCTGTTCTTCCGACGCCATGAAGGTTTTCAGGTTGCCGAGGAAGCTGCGCAGGTCGGCATTGTCGGCCGAGGCGTTCTTTTCGAGATCCGCCAGGCTCTTGTCGGCCAGCTTGCGCCCCCCCTCGCCGCCGAACATCTCGGCGCTCACGTTCTGCATCACCTGCTGGGTAAGCAGGCCGCGCACCATGGCCAGCACGGCTTGCTGCGAGGGATCGTACTGCACGCGGATGCTGGGCTTTTCGCCCGCGCCGAACAGGGCCTGCCCGGCCGCTTCGCCGAAGCCGGCCGGGATCACCACGGCGGCCTTCTGCTTGCCCTTGCGGACTTCTTCCTCCGCCTGGGCGGCAGCCATGTCGGTCACGCGCAGGTTGGGGTCCGCCTTCAGGCCGGCGGCGATCTTCTGCGCGGTGGGGCTGGTGTCCTGCAGGACCAGGGCGACGTCGATGCGGCTGGTCTTGGCCGCGCCGGCGCCGCCGAACAGGTAGCCGAAAAAGGCGGCCAGCATGATCGGCATGACGAGATTGAGCAGGAGCGCGCGGCGGTCCTGCAGGTACAGAAGGATGTCCTTGCGGACGAGTGCGGAAATGGCGTTCATGGTCAGTCGCGCAGGGTGCGTCCGGTGAGGTTGAGGAAGATGTCTTCGAGGCTGGCGCGGGCGGTGGCGAAATAGGTCGGCCGGGCGCCCTGGGACGACAGCCACGACATGACGGGCAGCGCGTCGCCGGCCGCGGCCAGCTTGATCTCGATTCCGTCGCCCTCGCGCGCCACGCCGGTCACGCCGGCGCATCCGCGCGCGCCGTCCAGCAGCGCGTCGCCGACCGGGGAGTCGAAGTCCACCCGCAGCGCGGCGTGCGCGGGCAGCTTGCGGAACAGGCCTTCCGGCGTGTCGTCCACCAGCACCTTGCCGTGGTCGACGATGACGATGCGGTCGGCCAGGCGCTCGACTTCCTCCATGTAGTGGCTGGTGTAGATCAGCGCGCAGCCGTCGGCCTTGAGGCGGTCCAGGGTGTCGAAGATGGCGTTGCGGCTTTGCGGATCGACGCCCACCGTGGGCTCGTCCAGGATCAGTAGTTCCGGGTCGTGCATCAGGGCGGCGGCGATGTTCAGGCGCCGCCTCATGCCGCCCGAGAAGGTGGCCGGCTTGTCGTGCGCGCGCTCGGACAGGTTCACCAGCGCCAGCACCTCGTCGGCGCGGCGGCGGCAGTGCGCACCCTTCAGCCCGTACAGGGCCGCGAACAGCTTGAGGTTTTCGAGCGCGGACAGGTCCTCGTACAGGGCCAGGTCCTGGGGCACGAAGCCGATGCGGCGCTTGGCGCCGTTGGCGCCCGTGGTGACGGCCCGGCCTTCCAGGGTCACGCTGCCGCTGTCGGCCGCGATCAGGCCGCAGATCATGCCGACCGTGGTCGACTTGCCGGCGCCGTTCGGGCCGAGCAGGCCAACGGTCTGGCCGCGGCTCACCGTGAACGACACGCCGTCCACGGCCCGGCGTCCGCCGTAGGCCTTGGTCAGCTGCGTCACGCGCAGAAGTTCGGTTTCCATGCTGTGTCACCCTCTTGTGGTTGGTATGACGGCAGTATGGCAAACCGATTAACACCCGCCCAGAAGCGGGTGCCATCAATTGCAGGTGACAATTGTCAGGTGGGTCAGATTGCGTAGCGGACCACGGTGTCGGTCCACTCGAAGGCGGCCAGCTCCATCTCGGCCAGGTCCTCGCAGCTCAGGGACAGGCTGCGCAGCATGGGATTGATGTCCTTGTCCTCGCCGTCGATGTCCTCGAGACATTCGCACAGGCGCAGCAGCTCGCCGAAAAAGCCTTCGCGCGCGAGCAGCGCGGCGCGCACCTCGTCGCTCACGGGGATCTGTTCCAGCACGCTTTCCATGCCCATGTCGAACAGGGCGTCCATCAGCGACATGATGCCGACCGTGAAAGCGACGTCGGCGATGTTGCGCTGGCCGGGGCGCAGGCGCTTGGCCAGGAGCTCCACCAGGCGCCCGCGCGTGGTGGCGAGCGTCAGCAGGGGCGAGGTCGGCTGGCCGCGCTTGGACGGCTCGGCGAACAGCATGATCTGCAGCCAGCGCTGCAGCTGGCGGCGGCCCAGCACCATCAGGGCCTGGGCCACGGACTCGATCTTGCGCGTGGTGCCGATGGCGGGCGTGTTCACCAGCCGCAGCAGGTTGAGCGCCAGCGTCACGTCGCGCTTGATGGCGCGCTCGACGTCGGCGTTGTCCGCGTCCGAGGTGAGCAGGTTCATGAGTTCGAGCAGGGCCTGCTGCGAGGGCGAGATCTTCTTGCCGGCGATGATGGCCGGGCGCGCGAAGTAGTAACCCTGGAAGAAGTCGAAGCCCAGGTCGAGGCAGCTGCGGAATTCGTCGCGCGTCTCGACTTTCAGCGCCATCAGGCGCTTGCCGGCGCGCCGCAGCTGCGGTGCCAGGCCGGCCAGTGCCGCGGCCGGCGCGGCGCGCAGGTTCACCTTCACGAAATCGACCATCGGCAGCAGGCGCTGCACGTTCTCGCCGTATTCGGTCACGTCGTCCAGCGCGAAGCGGAACCCGTGTTCGGCCAGCACCGCCACGCGTTCCACCGTGGCCGGCGTGGCGACCGTGCTCTCCACGATCTCCAGCACCACCTTGTCGCGCGGGAGGAAAACGAAGATGTCGCTTTCCAGGACCTCGGCGTCGACGTTGACGAAGCCGAGCGCGTCCCCGAGCACCTTGTCCAGCCCGAGCTGGGCGGTGTGGGCGATCACGGAGGCCGTGGCCTGCAGGTCGGTCTCGATCCGCGCGGGCCCGCTCTGGGCGCTGCGGAACAGCAGTTCGTACCCGTACAGCGCCTGGTCGCGGTCGAGAATCGGCTGGCGGCCTACGTAGAAGTCGCGCACCCGATCGCCGTTGGATTCACTCATTGCGGGCCTGTCGGTACAGCGTAGTTAAGATTTCATTACTTTACACTATCTCGTTACCGCCAGTTCGCTCCGGTGACCGCCCTGGAAGGTGTACAGGGTGAGCGTGCCGTTGCGGATGTCGCCCTTGGTGTCGAAGGCGATGGTGCCGGTCACGCCCTGGTGGCTGATTTTCGCCAGCTGCGGCAGGTAGGCCGCCGGGGCGCTCGATCCGGCCTTCACCATCGCGTCGGCCATCGTCATCACCGCGTCGTAGGCGTAGGGCGCGTAGATCTGCACCTCGATGCCGAAACGCTTGCGGAACGCGGTCTTGAACGCTTCCAGTCCCGGTTTTTCGGCCGCTTCCACGCCGCCCGCTTCCGCGCACACGACCTGGCCGTCGGTCATCGCGCCCTGCGCCAGCTTGGCGATTTCGTCGGAGCAGATGCCGTCGCCGCCGACGAAGCGCTGGTTCATGCCCAGCTGCTTCATCTGGCGCAGCATGGGACCGGCTACTGCCGTCATCCCGCCGAAGAACACCACGTCCGGGCGGCCGGACCGCACGCGGGTCAGGATGGCGGAAAAATCGGTCGCCTTGTCGTTGGTGAATTCGCGCGCCACCACCTGCGCGCCCTGCCCTTGCAGGCCCTTGACGAATTCGGCCACCAGGCCCTGGCCGTAGGCGGTGCGGTCGTCGATCACGGCCACGCGCTTGGCATGCATGTCGTTGGCCACGTAGCGGCCCAGGGTGCGTCCCAGCTGGCTGTCGTTGGTGACCACGCGGAAGGTGGTCGCGTAGCCCTGGTTGGTGTACTGCGCGCTGGTGGCGGCCGGCGAAATCTGCGGGATGCCGGCGTCGTGGTAGATCTTCGAGGCCGGAATCGACGTGCCCGAGGTCTCGTGTCCGACCACGCCGTTGATCTTCATGTCCACCAGCTTCTGGGCCACGGCCGTGGCCTGCTTGGGATCGGCCGCGTCGTCCTCGGGCACCAGTTCCCAGCGCACCTTCTGGCCGGCAATCTTCACGCCGCGCTTGTTCAATTCCTCGATGGCCATGCGCGCGCCCATCTCGTTGTCCTTGCCGAAGTAGGCGATCGGGCCGGACGTGGCCGCGACGTGGGCGATGCGCACGACCGGTTCGGCCGCCGCGGCGCCCGCGCACAGGAGCGCGGCCGCCAGTGCTGCTGTCTTCATACTTACCTCATTGTTACGGTTGCGGGGCGCCATCGACGAACATCAGCAGTTCGCCGGGCGCGAAAGGGGTCCAGGTCTCGTTGGTCGTGAGCGGCGCGGTGACGATGACAGCCACCCGGTCGCGCGGCGTGGTCACCTGCGAAAAATCCACGGTCAGGTCCTCGTCGGCCAGGCAGGCGGACGGGAACGGATACTGGCGCACGATGTAGTGCAGGCTGGTCGAACAGTGCGCGAACAGGGCCGTGCCGTCGGAGAGCATCAGGTTGAAGGTGCCGTGCGCGGCGACCTGCGCCACCAGCGGCGCCAGGGCCGCGCGCAGGTCGGCGAGCGGCGGGCGGGTGTCGCCGAAACGGCGCCGCAGCTCCTGCAGCAGCCAGCAGAAGGCGCGCTCGCTGTCGGTGCTGCCGACCGGGCGGAACGCGCCATCGAGCGGCGGAGCGTAGTCCTTCAGGTCGCCGTTGTGGGCGAACACCCAGTAGCGCCCCCACAGCTCGCGCACGAAGGGATGGCAGTTTTCCAGCGCCACCACGCCCTGCGTGGCCTTGCGGATGTGGGCGATGACGTTGCAGCTCTTGATCGGGTAGCGCTTGATCAGCTCCGCGATGGGCGAGGCCACCGCGCTCTCGTGATCGACGAAGTGGCGCACGCCCGCGCCTTCGAAAAAGGCGATGCCCCAGCCGTCATGGTGGGTGTCGGTACGGCCGCCGCGCTGGGAGAAGCCGGTGAAGGAGAAAACGATGTCCGTGGGGACGTTGCAGTTCATTCCGAGGAGTTGGCACATGGCACCAGAGTACCAGAACTGCCAACCGCCCGGAACCGGGAGGGGCGCTTAGTGGAGCAGCACCGGGTTGCTCATGAGGGAATCATACGAACCGAGGAACTCGTCGACTTCCTCCATGGTGGGCTCGCTGGCGATCAGGTCGTTGACGGAACGCCGGAACGACTGGGCGAGTTTGCCGCCGATGAACGCCTCGCGGCGTCCGGATTTATCGACGATCTCGAAGCCCCCGTACCGCAGCGCTTCCAGATTGTGGTCGATACCGAATTCGACGACGCTGTACTGCTCGCTGTTGTAGATCATGTTCATGATGGCTCCTTATGCTATCGGGCTGGAGTCCTTTCCAAGGAAGGCCAAGAATTCCAGTTCGTTCGACAAGGAAGTGGGGCTGCCTGATCAAAAATCAAGCCCACAGGTCGGGCCCCAACTCCACCAGTTGATCATATGGCGTCGACAGCAGCCATGATCGCAACTGATCGACATGCGCGGCGTTCGCCAGGCCAATGAAGAGGCGCTGCGGTGACGCGCGCAGCAGTCGATTCAATGTTACACGCAAAACGAGATTCCCGGTGCAACACAGGCATCCGGGGGCTATCCGTGACAACAACAGCTCGGGCAGGGCGTCCAGGGCGCCCGTGCCAGCGGGCAGGCCTTCGAGGATGGCGGCGCTGCGCTCCCCGGGCCGCAGCGCGGCGGCGACGGCCCGCTCGCGCGCGGCGGCGGAGGGGCCGAGCACCAGGGTGGTGGGAATCAACCGTTCTTCTTGGCCAGCTTGCCGGGCTCGACGCCCAGTTGCTTGAGCTTGCGGTAGAGGTGGGTGCGCTCCAGGCCGGTCTTCTCGGCCACGCGCGTCATGCTGCCGCCTTCGCGGCCGAGATGATGCTCGAAATACATGCGTTCGAAGGCGTCGCGCGCTTCCCGCAGCGGCAGGTCGAAGGACAGGTTGATGCCCGTGCCTTCATTGCCAACCGGAACACCCATGCGGTTGGGCATTTGCTGCGCGGCCGGGGCGGCGAAGGGACCGTTGGCGGCGCTGTCCTCCGCCACAGCCGTGGCCAGCATGGGACGGGGCACGGGAGCGGGCGCGCGCGCGGCCTCCTGCGAGCGCGACAGGCCCTGCTGCACGGCCTTCAGCAATTTCTGCATTGCAATCGGCTTCTCCAGGAAATTCAGGGCGCCGATGCGGGTCGCCTCCACGGCCGTGTCGATGGTGGCATGGCCGGACATCATGATCACCGGCATGGTGAGCATGCCGTCGCGCTGCCATTCCTTCAGCAGGGTGACGCCGTCGGTGTCGGGCATCCAGATGTCGAGCAGGACCAGGTCCGGCGCGCCCTGCGCCCGGGCTTCGCGGGCCTGCTGGGCGTTTTCGGCAAGCGTGATCGCGTGGCCTTCGTCACCGAGGATTTCCGAGAGCAGCTCCCGGATACCCATTTCGTCGTCAACTACCAGTATGTTTGCCATCTGTGTAAGCCTTCCTATTGGCCGTCTTGGCCAGACCCGTGCACATCCCTGATTTTATGCGCGTTCCGGGGTTCAAGCCAAGCTTGACGCCGGTGCTAACTTTAACAGCAAAATGGTGATCGCCGCGCCGGGACCGTCGCTCCGGTTCTGCAGTTCGATCTTGCCGCCGTGCTCTTCCACGATCTTCTTCACCACCGGCAGCCCGAGGCCCGTGCCGCGCGCCTTGGAGGTGACGTAGGGTTCGAAGGCGCGCGCCAGGATCTTGGGCGCGAACCCGGGGCCGTTGTCGACGATCGCCAGGCGCACCGCCGTACCGGTGCGCCCGTCCGGATTGGTGTAGTGGATCGCCTCGGTGGTCAGGTCGATGCGGGCGCGCGGCGCGCCGGCCGGGCGCTCCTGCAATGCGTCCTGGGCGTTCTGCAGCAGGTTGTGCAGGACCTGGCGCAGCTGGGTCGCGTCGCCCAGCACCAGCGGCAGGCCCGGCGCCAGCGCCGGGTGGATCACGTCGCTCTCGTCGCCGGCCAGGTACAGCGGCAGGACCTCGCCGATCAGGGCGTTCAGGTCCAGCGGCGACAGCACGGCCGGGGGCGCCTTGGCATAGTCGCGGAAGTCGTCCACCATGTGCTTCATGGCCGCCACCTGGCTCACGATGGTGGAGGTGGCGCGCTCCAGCAGGCCGGCGTCCTCGGGCGCGAGGCGGCCTTCGAGCTTCATCTGCAGGCGCTCGGCCGAGAGCTGGATCGGCGTGAGCGGGTTCTTGATCTCGTGCGCCAGGCGGCGCGCCACCTCGCCCCAGGCCACCGAGCGCTGGGCCGAGATCACGTCCGAAATGTCGTCGAACACCACGATGTAGCCGCTGCCGGCGCCCACCGGCAGGCGCGAGCCGCGCGCCAGCAGGGTGATGTCGTGCTCCTCCGGGCTGCCCTGCGGGCGCGGGATCTCGAGCTGCTGCTGCCAGTGCGTGCGCACCCGCGCACTGCCCGCGGCCGACTGCGCGCTCTGGGTCGAGAAGGCCTTGGTGACGGCGGCGGCGAACGGCTCCAGGCCGGGGAAGGACAGCAGCGACTTGCCGGTCTCGCTCCTCAGGTCGTGCTGCAGGATGCGCGCCACCGCCTCGTTGGCGTTGACGATGTTGAAGTCCGCGTCCAGCACGATCACGCCGGCCGACATGTTCTGCAGGACCGATTCCAGGTGGGCCTTGGCGCTTTGCAGCGCGGCGCGGTTGCGCTCCACGGCGCTGCGCGCCTCGAACAGCTGGCCGGTCATGGCGTTGAAGGACTGGGTCAGCGTGCCCAGTTCGTCGGAGGTGGCGACGATCGGGCGCGGCGACAGGTCGCCCTCGGCCACCGCGCGCGTGCCTTCGGCCAGCACCAGGAGCGGCTGCGCCAGGTTCCCGGCGATCAGGAAGGCGCTGCCGATGGCGCCGAAGATCGCCAGCAGCAGGGTGAGCGTCAGGGTCTCGATGTACATCTTGCGCAGGCCGACGCGGGCCACGTTGCGCTCCTGGTATTCGCTGTAGGCGGCGCGGATCACCTCCGCGTTCGCCGCCAGGTTGGCCGGCACGGTCTGCAGCAGCTGCAGGTAGCGGCGCGGCTGGCCTGGTTCGCGCGGCACCGGCAGGATCACCCGCAGGCGCAGCGACATGGCCGCGTCCAGCGAGTCGGACGGTGGCGTCACCACGTTGTCCTTGAGTTCGCGCTCGATGCCTCCTTCGGGCCGGCCGTAGCCGCCGGGAGCGGCGGCCAGCTCCAGCATGTCCGCGGCCGGCAGGTCGGCCTGCAGGCGCGTGCGCAGCGCGCGGTCGGCGGCGCCGGCCAGCATCTGGCCCTTGGGGTCGACCAGCATCGCGCTTTGCATGCCGGGCGCATCGGCCTGCAGGCGGCGCAGGATCTCGTCGGTGGCCTCCGGCTCGGCGCGCGCGATCACGGCCGCCGCGTCGCGCCCGGCCGCCGTCAGCTTGGCCAGTGCGTCGTCCAGCGCCGCGTGGCCCAGGTTCAGGCCCGATTCCAGCGCCGTCTCGATGCGCACGTTGAACCAGGAATCGATCGAATGCGACACGAACTGCACCGAGACCAGGAAGATCACGAGGCCGGGCAGGATGCCGATGGCGGCAAACCACATCATCAGCCGCGTCATCAGCTTGGAGCCGAATTTGCCGCTCTTGAAGCGCGCGTAGAGCCGCAGCAGCAGGACCACCACCAGCACCAGCAGGGCGGCGGCGACGGCCGCGTTCAGGCCGAACAGCCAGGCGTAGTAGCGGTCGAAGAAGCCGGAATTGTCCGAGGCGGAGGCGAGCAGGAACAGCAGGATGCTGACGATCGCGCCGACCACCACCAGACCATAGCGCACCGCAGCTTTCACCCGGTCACTCCGCGTGGTAGATGAACTTCTTGGTGTTGGAGCTGAGGCGCCACTCGGCGTTGTTGAATGCGTTGACCTGGATCGGCTTGGACAGCAGCTCGCGGTCGACGCCCATCCTGAGCGTGACGGTGTAGTTCTCGCCCGGCTTGAGCGCGCTGCGCGGGGCGATGATCATGGTGGTGCGGCGGATCGTGAACAGCGCGTCCTCCAGCGTGTTGAAGCGCTGGCTCAAACCGGTACCGAGATAGGACACGTGGTAGAAGCGGGTCAGCACGTCGTAGAAGATGCGCACCGTGCGGTGGGTATCGACCACCACCTCGTCGCGCCAGTACCAGCGCGGCTTGATCACCTGGACGTCGGTGGTGAAGGACAGCGGCACGCCATGCTGGATCGCGTCCTCCATGCCGTGCGTGAGTTCGAAGGAATAGGCCGCGTAGAGCCGGTAGCCGTCCTCGGTGGCGTCGATCCGCGCGGACGTGACCTCGACGTTGTCAGCCGCCGCCGCCAGCCCGCAGGACAGCACCAGCAGCAGCTGCAGGGCGAGTAGTCGGAGGAATCGGAACGTCACGTGCGGGCCTGTGCCTTTGCAATCTCGTTGTGTAGCGGACCCTTACGCGGCGCTCTTCTGGAACAGCGCGTAGAACAGACCATCGTGGTCCTCCTGCGCGCCGCCGGTCGGCAGCAGCTGGCCGGGCGCGGGAAGACGCTTCGCGCCGTGCCGTACGGCGAACGCGGCGGCCTGCGCCTCCGACTCCTGCGGCCAGAGCGAACAAGTCACGAACAGCAATTTACCATCGGGCTTCAGCATCTGCCAAAGGTTGTCGAGTATTTTGCCCGAAAGTGTTGCAAGTTGGAGGGTGTCGGATTTACGTCTCAGCCAGCGGATGTCGGGATGGCGGCGCAGGATGCCGGACGCGGTGCACGGCACGTCAGCCACGATGCGGTCGAACGGCTGGCCGTCCCACCAGGCGCGCGCCTGGGCGTCGCCGGCCTTGAGGGTGGCCGCCAGGTGCAGGCGCTCCAGGTTCTCGCGCACCCGGTCCAGGCGCTTGGGGTCCGCGTCCACGGCCACCAGGTCCACCGGCGCGGTTTCCAGGATATGCCCGGTCTTGCCGCCCGGGGCGGCGCAGGCGTCCAGCACGCGCATGCCGGGCGCCACGTCCAGCAGCGGGGCCGCCAGCTGGGCGCCCGCGTCCTGCACCGACACGCGCCCTTCCGCGAAGCCGGGGATCTGGCCGACCGGCACCGGCTTGTCCAGCCGGACCGCGCTCGGGCCGACCTGGCGCGCGCCGATGCCGGCCGCCGCCAGTTCGTCCAGGTAGGCGGCCACCTTCGCCGCGCGCGCGTTGACGCGCAGGGTCAGCGGGGGCGGCTCGTTCCCGGCCTGGAGGATGGCCTCCCAGTCCTGCGGGTAGGCCGCGCGCACGGCGTCGATCCACCACTGGGGATAGTTCCATTGCGCGACCGGGTTCTTGAGCGCTTCGGCCAACAAGGCATCCTGCTCGCGCAGGAAGCGGCGCAGCACGGCGTTGACCATGCCCTTGGCCCGCACCAGGTCCGGGTGGGCCCCGGCCGCGGTCACGGCCTGGTCCACCACGGTGAACGGCTCGTAGGGGGGCGGCTCGCCCGCCGCCACGTCGATCAGGGCCAGGGCGCAGCACAGGAGCGCGGCCAGCATCGGCGGCTCCGGCGCCTTGGGGGCCATCAGCGCCAGCAGGGTCTCGGCCCGCCCGAGGCGGCGCATGGTGCGGTAGGCGATGTCCTGCATCGCGCCGCGCGCCTGGGGCGTGGGATCGAGCACCTGGGCCGCCGCCGCCAGCGCCTGGGGCAGCGCCACGCCGGCCGCACGCACCTGGGCCACCGCATGGGCCGCGCCCACCAGGGCGAAGGCCAGCGAGTCGCCCTTCAGGTCGGGACGGAAAGCGGTCTGGTGGACCGGTTTGACCGCGTAGCTGGGGCGCGGCGCGGGGGCCGGAGCACGCTTGGCCTTGAGGGACAGCGTCGGGCGCTTGGTCGTCATGGGTGATGCAGTTTTGTCATGTCAAGAGGTGACATTCTACCGGCTTGCCTCCGCCCTCAGGCTGAATTCGAACTTAACGGGACGGCGGCTATATAATGGCAGCTGTTTGTCTCTCATTTTCCCGATTCATGCTCGCCCAACAAAAACAAGACATTGCCGCCCTGTTCCAGGCCGCCCTGGCGCCGCTCATCGAGGGCAGCGGTCTGACCCCGAACATCGTGCTGGAGCGTCCGCGCGACCCGTCCCACGGCGACATCGCCTGCAACATCGCCATGCAGCTGGCCAAGCAGCTCAAGACCAACCCGCGCGAACTGGCGGGCAAGCTGGTAGCGGCCCTGCAGGCCGATCCGCGCGCGGCCGGCCTGGTCGAATCGGTGGACATCGCCGGCCCCGGCTTCATCAACCTGCGCGTGGCCGCCGCCGCCAAGCAGTCCGTGGCGCGCACCATCATGGCCGAGGGCGGACAGTTCGGCCGCAGCGATGCGGGCCACGGCAGCCCGGTGATCATCGAATTCGTGTCGGCCAACCCGACCGGCCCGCTGCACGTGGGCCACGGCCGCCAGGCGGCGCTGGGCGACGCCATGTCGGCCCTGTTCGAGTCGCAGGGCTACCAGGTCACGCGCGAGTTCTACTACAACGACGCCGGCGTGCAGATCCAGAACCTGGCGGTGTCGGTGCAGGCCCGCGCGCGCGGCTTCAAGCCGGGCGACGCCGAGTGGCCGGAGGCGGCCTACAACGGCGACTACATCGGCGACATCGCGGCGGACTTCCTGGCCAAGAAGACGGTGGCGGCCAGCGACGGCACCCCGGCCACCGCCAGCGGCAACCCGGACGACCTGGAATCGATCCGCGCCTTCGCGGTCACCTACCTGCGCCACGAGCAGGACATCGACCTGCAGGCCTTCGGCGTCAAGTTCGACAACTACTACCTCGAGTCCTCGCTCTACACCGACGGCAAGGTGGACGCCGCCGTGCGCGCCCTGATCGCGGGCGGCCACACCTACGAGCAGGACGGCGCGCTGTGGCTGCGCACCACCGACTACGGCGACGACAAGGACCGCGTGATGCGCAAGTCCGACGGCACCTTCACCTACTTCGTGCCGGACGTGGCCTACCACATCGTCAAGTTCCAGCGCGGCTTCCACAAGGCCATCAACGTGCAGGGATCGGACCACCACGGCACCATCGCCCGCGTGCGCGCCGGCCTGCAGGCGGTCAACCTGGGCATCCCGCAGGGCTACCCGGACTACGTGCTGCACAAGATGGTCACCGTGATGAAGGACGGCGAGGAGGTCAAGATCTCCAAGCGCGCCGGCTCCTACGTGACCGTGCGCGACCTGATCGAATGGTCCGGCGGCGGCGACATCGCGCGCGGCCGCGACGCGGTGCGCTTCTTCCTCATCTCGCGCAAGGCGGACACGGAGTTCGTGTTCGACGTGGACGTGGCCCTCAAGAGCTCGGACGAGAACCCGGTCTACTACGTGCAGTACGCCCACGCCCGCATCTGCTCGGCCCTGGCCAACTGGGGCGGCGACGAGGCCCGCCTGAAGGACGTGGACCTGTCCCCGCTCACCCAGCCGCACGAAGCGAGCCTGCTGGCCAAGTTGGCGGAATATCCCGAGATGGTGCAGCGCGCCCTCGCGGAACTCGGCCCGCACCAGGTCGCGTTCTACCTGCGCGAACTGGCCGGGGAGCTGCACAGCTACTACTTCGCGCACAAGTGGCTGCTCGAGGACGACGAGCCGCTCAAGCTGGCCCGCCTGGCCCTGGCCGCCGCCACCCGCCAGGTGCTGCGCAACGGCCTCGCACTGATCGGCGTCTCGGCGCCGGCCAAAATGTAATCACCCGGAAGGAAACGATGACTCGCAAGCTCCTGGCGCGCCAGCACGGCAACACCCTGACCGGCATCATCATCGGCCTGATCATCGGCCTGGGCATCGCGGTGGTGGTCGCGCTGGCCATCACCAAGGGCTCCTCGCCGTTCACCGACAAGTCGGGCAAGCAGCCGCACGGCGCGGACACCGCGCCCGGCGTGGCGGCCGATCCGAACAAGCCCCTGTACGGCAACCGCGAGGCGGCGCGTGAAGCGAACAAGGAGATCATGGCCAAGGCCAAGCCGGCCGACGATCCGCTGGGCGCCGCCATCGCCGGCATGGGCGAGAACAAGCCCGCGGCCGCGCCGGCGCAAGCCGCACCCGCACCCGCGGCGGCTCCGGCCGCACCGGCCGCGGCGGGCGGCGACGTGGTCTACTGGCTGCAAGCCGGCGCCTTCCGTGAAATGGCGGACGCCGAAAGCGCGCGCGCCAAGCTCGCCCTGCTCGGCTTCGAAGCCTCGATCAGCGACCGCACCTCGGATGGCGGCACCCTGCACCGCGTGCGCATCGGCCCGTTCAACCAGGCCGAGGCGATGAACAAGGCGCGCGCCAAGCTGTCCGAGGCCGGCGTGGACGTCGCCATCGTCAAGAACCAGAAGTGACCCAAGGAGCCGCGATGAAGATGCTTCGCCTGTTTGCCGCCGGCCTGCTGCTGTGCTTCGCCGCCGCGGCGTCCGCCTCCCCGTCCGAGCCGAAGAACGGCGTCGAATACCTGACCCTGCCGCAGACGCTGCCGACCGACACCGGCAGCAAGGTCGAAGTGATCGAGTTCTTCGCCTACTACTGCCCGCACTGCAACGCCTTCGAGCCGCTGCTGGAGGAGTGGGTGAAAAAACAGGGCGCGAACATCGTCTTCAAGCGCGTGCATGTGCCGTATAGCCCCAGCGTGCTGCCGCAGCAGCGCCTGTTCTACACGCTCGAAGCCATGGGCCTGCTGGAGAAGTACCACCAGAAGGTGTTCGACGCCATGCACAAGGACCAGCGCCTGCGCCTGGGCAGCGACGAGGAAGTGTTCGACTGGGCCGCGCAGAACGGGATCGACCGCGCCAAGTTCGCCGAGGCATACCGCTCCTTCGGCGTCACCGCGCACGTGCGCCGGGCCGGTACCATGATGTCTGTATACCACATCAATTTCTGG